>JBBPYO010000549.1:0-2383 GCA_038199845.1 Flavobacteriales bacterium | reverse complement strand
TCACCAAAAAAGGATGAACCATCTGGCCTAAAAATCCAAGCGGAACTTTGTAATCAACAACATCTTCCATAAGAACACCACCGGGAATTTCCTTGAGAAAATGCTTGTGATGCCATAATGCATATGGTCCAAAACGCTGCTCATCTACAAAATATTCTTTGTCGCGCACATGCGTGATTTCAGTGACCCATTTCATTTTGATCCCGGCAATGGGCGTGACAATATATTGTATAAGTTGACCTTCAAACATAGGACGATCTACTCCAGATAAGATTTTGAATCCCATATAATCTGGTGTGATGGTTTGAAGATTTTTAGGATCTGAAAGAAAATCCCAAGCCCTGTCAAGTGTAATGGGAAGTTTTTGATGCGTATGAACAGTATAGATTTTCATAAGTTATGTATAAAAGTAAATATAAACGGACAGTTGTCTAATGGGAAAGCTTTACAGTTAAACATACTCTAAAGTTCGGGGCAAAATATTTGAAAGTTCTCATACATATTCAATAATTTTTAGCTGAAAATGCAGATTAAACGTGCGTTTTTGAATAAAAAAAATGGTAAAAAACAGCCTATTCTTTGGGTTTTTATTAACAATAATAACGGACTAGAGTATTATATTCCGCTGCTGAATCTTTGCGTAAAATAGTACGTAAAGGATTAACATTTAACCAAATACAATTTAAATATGAAGAATCTTTTAAGGATGGCATTTACATTTTTTATTGCTTTCAGCGTAAACGCCCAGATACAAACTCCGGCCGCAAGCCCCGCAGCATCGCTTACCCAAACAGTAGGACTTACCGAGATTACGATAGATTATTCGCGCCCAAGTATGCGAGGTAGAAAAATCTTCGGAGAAATTTTACCTTATGGTACGATCTGGAGAACCGGTGCAAATGAAACAACTAAATTTAATATTGACAAAGCGATTACAATAGGAGGTAAAGAATTAAAAGCTGGTACTTACAGTCTTTATAGCATTCCTGGTGAAAGCGAGTGGGAGATGATTTTTTACACGGATGACAGCAACCCGCTGCTCACAGAATTTGATGACAGCAAAATCGCATTGAGAACCATGGCAGAGTCACAAAAGCTGCCCATGGAAATTGAAACCTTTACCATTACAATAGATGATGTTACTACAGATGGCGCGACGTTGGGCCTTATGTGGAGCGATCAGTATGTAGGTGTTCCCTTTAAAGTTTCTACAGATCAGGAAGTAATGGCGAGCATAGACAGCGCATTAAATGGTCCTGCTGCCGGCGATTATTATAATGCCGCGGTGTATTACCTGAATGCCGGTAAAGATATCGAAAAGTCAAAAACATGGATGGATAAAGCTATGAGTATGACCGAAAATCCCAGGTTCTGGCAATTGCGTCAACAATCGTTGATCCTTGCGAAATCTGGAGATAAAAAAGGAGCCATCAAAGCAGCAAAGGCTTCCTTGGCTGATGCCGAAACAGCAGGCAATGCAGATTATATTAAAATGAATAAAGATTCTCTAAAGGAATGGGGAGCGATGTAATTCTAAAAGAAAAATAACTTCAAATGCCCGAAAGAAATCTGATTTCTTTCGGGCATTTTTAGGTTAAAAACAACCGTTTTTAGATGGAAATGGCTGTTTTTTCGTCTAGATAATTTAGTATATAAGAACTATTTTTTCCCTTTCTTCAACCATAAGAATCATAAGCGCTTAAAAAAACTTGCGACCTCAGTTCGATTTCTCTTTTACCTTAGCTAAACAAATCTGTAGTGTTCTTGTGATTAAAATTGGATTTGGACAAGGATTTTTAATCAAAAATGTATCATTTCGGTACAAAACCTGCACAGATTCCATTTGAATTGGCACGTTTTTCCTAACTCCAACTCCCGTTTTCAGGTATTTAAACGACTAAAACTTTAGCTAAGAAATTTTTCTTTATCTAAAAACTACCTTCTACCGCGACCATAATGTTGTTTTGGCATATTGGCCGCTTTTTTCATTTGTCCTTTCATTGTCTTGATCTGTTCATCAAGCATGTTGTGTTTGTCGAGGCTTTGCGCTTCCTTAAGGAGCATTTGGGCTTCACGTTTTCGGTTTTTTGCCATTGCAATGCCGGCAAGATTCATTTTGGCCATGGCAAGATCAGTATCCATACTTAGCCCTAGCGCAATTGCCTTTTTAAAATATTTCTCGGCCTGGTTCATATTTGTTTGTGAAACCATCAGCCCATGCAGGTAATTGTAATAACCCTGTTGTTTTTTTATAAGTGCGCCCTCTGGGTTTTTGATTTTATCCAGCCATTTTTTTGCACCTACAAAATCCTGTTTACGCAAACGTAGAAAGGCGAGGATGATAATCTCATTTTTAAAATACAGCACGATAAAAATGAGTGAG
>JBBPYO010000548.1:0-2984 GCA_038199845.1 Flavobacteriales bacterium | reverse complement strand
TTAAAATTAGCATTTTGAAGATGTTATTTTTTGTTTACAGGGAGGAAAACCCCTCCGCCTATCGGCACCTCCCCTTGAAAATAAGGGGAGGACCCACACAACATGATTCTTGTAGATATTAAAGTATGCAACTATCTACTGACCTCTATTTTTTTATTCTTATAACACCTGTAAATCATTAAAACAAATGTTTATGCGTTCAATATCCCTAATTATAATATTTATGTTCACTGCGCTGCTGGCACAAAGTCAGGAGATGTATGTGGGTCAGGTTTATTCAGACATTGAGAAGTCTATTCATTCCTATGCAGACACGCTTCAGCTAGATTTCTACACAGCTAAAGAATCTAAGGCCACTAAAGACAGGCCTCTACTCGTTGTCGTACACGGCGGCGGTTTTTCCGGTGGAAAGCGTGACAATCCTGAAGAAACAAACTTTGCTCAAACAATGGCAACGAAGGGTTATGCTGTGGCTTCCATTAGTTATGATCTTACCCGAGCCGGGAAGCGCAATGGTTTTGGCTGTGATTGTCCCGCTTCTTTGAAAATCGAAACTTTTGAGACCAATACAAAAAACATCCTTGATGCTGTTGATTATCTAAAAAATGGTGCCGATTTTAATTTCAACCCCAATAAAATAATTTTAGTGGGAAGCAGTGCCGGAGCCGAAGGTATTTTAAATACTGCATACATGCAGGCATATCCTGATTATGCTGATTTGCATTTAGAGCGCTATAAATTTGCCGCTGTAGTTTCCTTTGCCGGCGCCGTGCTTGATGCGCGTTACATTCAGGAAGGCAATGCGGTGCCCGCTTTTTTAATACATGGGTCTAAAGATCAACTGGTTCCCTATGCTAGCGCGCCGCATCATTTTTGTAAGCTTTCAGATTTTGGATTCTTTCCGCTTGACGGGTCTAAAATCATTGCAGAACGTTTAAAACAACTCAATGCGCCACACTATCTTGTAACCGCTCCCGAAGGTGGTCATGAATGGGCTGGTCTTGGCTACGGTTACGCAGATACAATTGCCGAATTCATCAATAACGTGGTCAACAAGGGCGAAAACGTACAAGTAGATGACGCAATTGCTAAAATGAAAAACTAAAGGTTTTTAGTAACTATGATATCCTTCATAACAAGAACCATTTCATTCTTTAGAAAGCATTCAATTGCATTGACAGATAAATATATAATGGGGGAATACTTAACATTGAAGCTGGTATTGATCAACATCCCAATACCGGTTTTTTCTTTAAAAGCGGACACTAGTTTGTAATAATGCGGATTGGTAGTTTTATTGACCATTTAAATCTTTCTGAATAATTCATATTTGTAACCGCTGGAATGGGCTAAAGAATTTGCTGTAGTTTAGCCTGTAAATTTCCCCTTAAACCCCAATTTTTAGCTGAATTTACCGATTTTCACTCTTCTCCGGAAACTGGTCTAAGATCGACATATACAGCGAGGAATTTTGAATGTCAAAATAATCCTGCGCATATTCTTCCAAAAATACTAGGTGTAAAAAGGCGAAAACCCCCTTTAAATTTAATTTTTTGGTCGATTTTCCGCTGAATATCCGGATTTCTAGGATCGGCCAGAATGCTACAGTTTCCAAGTGCGCACTGGCCAAATTCCATACGCCCTCGAAATCAGCCCACAATTTTGCTCTGCTTCAACGCTTCTACACACGGTATGCTGAACTCATTTCAGCATCATACTCGCCACTCTGTTCTGGTGTGAACCTGAAACAAGTTCAGGTTGACGGGGGTGGGTCGCGTTTATTTCCCCGCACGTCATGCTGAACTCGTTTCAGCAACGCACTCGCCGCCCCGTTCTGGTGTGAACCTGAAACAAGTTCAGGTTGATGAGGATGTTTATTTTCATCTTGAACAAATAAACAAATAAACAAATCTTCACATCTGCACATGTTTCCGCATCAGATCAAAAACATCAATGGCTTGAACTTTATCACGATCCAAAAGATTTTTTCGGTTGGTCATAAAAATGGGATGATCTGCGGGATCTTCGGGAATGCGGCCGTGCGAACCTTTGATCAGTTCCGCCTTGAGTGGAATAATATCCAACACTTGCCGGAAACCCATTTTCTTCCGAAGTAGTTTCCAGGCCACTTTCGGCATTACCAACTTATCAGCGGGATCGGTGAGCATTTCTACGGGATCGTAACCAGGTTTTTTATGAATGTCCACCATACGCGCATAATCTGGCGCTTTGGCATCGTCATCCCAAAAATAATAGGTAAACCAGGAATTTTTATCGGCCACCACTACAATATCACCAGCACGGTCATGATCTAGATGTGCGGCGGCGCGGCTTTCACCGGTGAGCACTTTTTCTACGCCGGGAGTGTTTTCCATAAGTTTGACCACCGCGTCTTTAAGCGAAAGATCATTAAGGTAAATATGACCGATCTGATGGTCTGAAACGGCAAAAGCTTTACTGGCGCCAGCATCAAGAAGCTCGAGTCCGCGCTCTATACGAATGCCCAGATATCCTTCCTTCCGCAAAATGCGGTTGAGATGAACAGGCTGGTTTACATTGGTGATTCCGTATTCTGAAAGCAGGATGATGTTTGCATCTTTTTTTTCGTAATACTCCACCAAATCCTTTACCACGGTATCAATATCTTCCAGATCCTTGCCTATTTTATCAAAATCGATACCGTGACGCTGTGTGTTATAATCCATGTGCGGCAGGTAAATGAGCGTGAGCGTAGGATCATGCAGCTTATCTGTAAGCATGGAAGCATCAGCGATCCATTTACTGCATTTTATAGACGTTTTAGGTCCCCAGAAGTTGAATAAGGGAAACATGCCGAGTTCCTTTTGCAACGTATCACGAAGTTCGGCAGGATGCGAATAACAATCGGGTATTTTCCGGCCGTCAGCCAAATAATTTGGGCGTGGGGTCACGCTATAATCGGCATTGGAATACATATTGTACCACCAGAACATATTGGAACAGGT
>JBBPYO010000547.1:0-16790 GCA_038199845.1 Flavobacteriales bacterium | reverse complement strand
TTTAAGGGTGATCCTTTTTATTTCAGGGAATTCAATAACAAGATTGAGCTGAACCCAGAAAGCGGAACGATAACCGCGGTCACCAAAATTACCGAAGCTTCATGGGAAACTAAAGTGAATGCACTTGTGAGTCCTTTGCACTTTGGTCAATATGGTGGGTTTCCGATTAAGATTTTCTACTGTCTGGTCGGACTATCTGGTCCATTTTTGTCAATCACCGGATTCTTGATCTGGAAAAAGCGCAAACACAGGAATAAACCAAGTTTAAAGGTATAATGAACTGCGTATTAAAGATTAAAGTTGCTTGCAAAATTATATTTTGAGTACTTTGTTTTAAAGTAATTCCCGATCCATTCCGCGAAGTAGCATAATTGATGGAATGCAATGCTCTAAACGTTTGCTGCGTGCTTGCTCATCTTCACCTTGGCCTATATAATCACTATATTCCTGTTGTTTTTCTTCTGGCAATAGTGCAAAGCGGGTTTTAAGATGACTGCTTAATGCAAAGGCGTTCTGTAATTCTTTAGGAATAATAACCCCTTGAATAACAGAAGAATTTTCGGTAGTTATCCCTTCCTTTTGAATGGTGATCGCTTCCTGAATATACGTTTTTACAATGTTTTCATCGATTTCCTCTAAATTGGTATAACACAACTTGCGCACGTATTCCGTTTTTTCTTCCTGCGCGTTTATCAGCAGGTTGTTTTTATCACGAAGCAAGTTTCCATTAAAAAATAAAACGACCAACTGATCTTTTAAAACACCAAGTCCGATTAGGTTCTTTCCGTTAAGCGTATAGACCGGCATTTCCCGATTAAATTCCTCTTTCAATTCTGTGGAAATTAGAATTTCGCGGAAGCGGTTTAGTGCTTTCCGAAATCGTGTTTCAGCATTATAATAGGAAGCTAAATCTGTAGTATTTTTCATCAGGTTTTTAAGTTGAAAGTACTACATAAATGCCTAAAATAAGCTTAAAAACGACCATTTGAAGGTTAAAATTAACTTTAAATATGTTGAAGAAGTCTGTGCTAAAATGTAAAATCACACAATATTAATTTCAAATAAACATGTGATAAGTTTTATTTTATATGCTGAAAAATCAGCATGTTTTTATTGCGAAAATTCGAGTTCAGAATATTGAAAAGAACATTTAGAAATGCGCTTTCTTATTTGGTTTTTATTAAGTCGAGAAGATGTATTTATCAATGTTATCAGCGGAGAAATCGGTGTATTTCAATCAAAAATGGTCATTTTAGAGCATAAATCACCTCAAAAACCTAAAGTTCTTTGCCAAAACAAATACTATTGTGCACAACATCATAAGGTTCATAATTAGGAATTTTATGGTAGCCACAGCTTTCGTAAAGAGCGATTGCGGCTAGTTGGCGCTTTCCGGTCTCAAGCACGCAATTAAGATAACCCAGTTCTTTGGCCCAGTTTTCTAAGCCGTGCACAACAATGCTGCCCAGCCCTTGACCGCGCGCTTCCTGAGCGGTGTACATGCGTTTGATCTCCATGGTTTCATGATTGCGCTTACGCAGCGCCCCGCAAGCCATTGGGTCGTCATTTACATATACGATCAGTACGTGGTCCAGACTTTCTGTACTATTGAATTGATTATAAAAAGCATGTTCCTCACCGTCTGTGACCTTGAGGTCGGCATTTAGAGAAATGACCAGCTTTTTAAAATCCTCATCGTCTTTGTCCGTGCGTTTTAGGCGAATCATAAAGATCTATTTAGCTTATAAAGGTACGTTTTAGTATAGTATTTTTTCAAAGATCAATGTTTCTGAAGGATCATTATTTTATTAATTTTTGAGATACGACGAGAATTAGTTTTGCTTCCAGGGATAAGGATTTAAACCTGCATTTTTCGCATTATAAACATGTGGATTTTATTAATAAAAATAATTGGATCCGATGTAAAGTCAGTTGAGAACTTAGCTATCTTTATGATTGTAAATATCTTATACTGACTCTCGTAGCGTTCAAAATCTCAGCATTGTTAATTTTAAATGGTGTTATATGGTCACTGTTTATTTTCCGCCCCATCCCGCGTTAATGGAATATGTAGAGATCATCTGCATTATGGAACATGCATTTGAGACAAACGATATGCTCTCGCCAATCTATACCTTCATGCCTACGCACACACGGTTTCTCTGTTTTTATCTGGAAGATCCCGTGAAGGTAAAAAAGGAACACGACAAATTTGAAGAGCGAGCACGTGCCCTTATTATAGGTCCACAACTTTTACCGGTGACCTTAGATCTGGGTAAAAAACATACCACTATAATTGTTGTTCTAAAACCTTGTGGTCTTTATCGTTTGTTGGGGATCCCACAGTATGAAATTGTGGATTGCGATTTTGATGCAAGTCTGATTATAGGCAACGAGATCAATGAATTAATTGAACGCTTATTGCATTGTCCAAAACATGACGAAAAGAACACCATAATTCAAGCGTATTTATTGAGCCGCTTGCCAAAACTAAAAGCCGCCCTTCCCATTGATAAAGCACTAGTACAGTTGATACGGGCACAAGGTAACATGTCTATGGATTTTCTCGCAGCACAATCCTGTTTGAGTATAAGACAACTGGAGCGGTTATGTTTGCAGCGCATTGGCCTTTCCCCAAAATTTTATGCGCGTATGGTGCGTTTTTCAGAGGCCTATAAATATAAGGAACGCTATCCTCACAGTTCCTGGACTCAGATTGCCCACCGCTTTGGGTATTACGACCAGATGCACTTTATTCGGGAGTTTAAGTATTTTTCGGGTTTTAATCCGGGAATATTAAAGGAAAAAGACATTTTGAAGTCTGTCCGTTTTAACTCTCTTGATCCTTGAGTAAAAGATATCTTCTGATGTAATAGACAAAATGGTTGGTAATAATATTCATACATCTTATGTTGACTAGCTTTGGGCCAAATCAAGACTTTTAATAAATACGAAATATAAATGGCGCTAACATTTCAGCATTTATAGAGCGTAGTTTCTAACAAAATTTAGTTTTCAATGAAATAACGCTTTGGAAGCAAAGTATTTTTCCGCTTCCGCGAAAGCTCTAAAAATGGCGTAAATAACCTATTTATTGGGGTTTTAAGAGCATAATTAGCGCTAAATCCAATTATACATATGAGCATTTAATGCAACGGAAGCGTACAAGAACTTAGCTAGAGCTACAAATGATTCTTATGCTCTATATAATAATGTTCGAGCAAGTTCATGGCAGCTTTAATAAGATCTTCGGTTTCCTGCAGTAAGTTGAAGTAGAGCAATGTATTTTTTGGACTGCTGTCGCTATTTCTCGTACGTTCTATCTGTTTTGCGATTTTAGTGCTCACAACATCTAGAAGTTCTTGTTTTTCTTCTATAATTGCCGGTATGGCGTCAAAATCTTTCTCTTTGAAAGTTTCCTCTATTTTCTTAAAGAGTTTTTCCAGTTTATGCTCTATTTCCTTGAGATCTTTGAGTTGGGTAAATTTGAGACCTTTATGATTATTGTTGAGGTGGTTATAACTCGCGTTAGTCACAAAATCTATACTCTGAGTAACATCCTGTAAATAACCGAGCACGTCTATATAAAACTTACTGGCCTGCACATGACTTTCGTCCAGGTTTTTAATGAAATAATATAAGCTATTGCGTAACTCTTCAACCTCCGCATTAAGTTTTGTTATTCCTTTTTTACTCTTTTTGAGTTTAGAGAGATCTACTTTGGCCAGACCTTCTATCGTACCTGTATAAATTTTGTTCCCCCGTTTAAAGGAAGACGCGACATTTGAAGTACTTTCATTAATGATCCCCTGTATTGAGCTGCTTACCGCGCGTAAAAGGCGGCCTTCTTCGGCTTCAGCCTCAGAACGTTTTTTGTGATTCAAGTAGTTGCGCACTAAAATAGCGACAGCCATGGCAAATAGCATGAACAAGGCTAAAGTACCGCCATAATATAAGATCGCCGCCATAATACATGCTGCTGTAAAGGCAGAGAAAGCGGTCATAAACCAACCTCCTATTACATTAAGTACGCCGGCAACACGATATACCGCACTGTCGCTGCCCCATGCGCGATCTGCGAGTGAAGTTCCCATGGCAACCATAAAGGTCACATAGGTGGTAGAAAGCGGCAATTTCAAGGATGTGGCAGAAGAGATAAGAACACTGGCGATCATAAGGTTTACCGCAGCGCGCACTAGATCAAATGCAGGCATATCAAGGCTTGCAACTCTTGAAATGGGCTCTTTTTTATCAAAACGTTTGTCAATGGCCCTTTTGATGGGTTTTGGTAAAATCGCCATAAGACCATAATTTAATTTGATGGCCCCACGCACAAGTCCACGGGAGACTGCATTGGGTTTAAAACGCTCATTGCCCTCATCTTGGCGTGAAAGATCAACAGATGTTTTTACCACGCGTCGAGCTTTTTTAGAAAACCAGAGAGTGAGCACCATTACCACACCCGCGGCCAATAAAAGAATGGGTTGTGTAGGAACTTTTTCCGCAAGAACCCCCATGGAAAATTCAGAGGCCGGCAGACCACTTGCCACCCAAAAATTATAAGATTGAAAAGCGGCCATTGGGACGCCTATAAAGTTGACCAGATCATTACCGGCGAAAGCCATTGCTAAGGCAAAAGTGCCAATTACAATAACCATCACATATACATTTACCTTAAAGAATTTGTTTAGGATATAGGAGACCAGAAACCAGAAAACAATACTAAGGGTAATGTACTGCCAAACATTTGCATTGGCCCAATCGAGAAATGCGCCTTCTACAAATGAAGCACTGCTCAAGCCTTTTACAATTATAAAATAGCTAATGCCAGCGGTGGCAAGACCGCCAAAAATAGCAGAAACCCACGCGGGTTGCTTTTCAAATTCAAAAGTGAGCAAAAGACGTGTAAAAAACTGAATCAAAGCACCTACGGTAAAAGCAATCGCGACCGAAACAAGGATACCCACAATAATCTCTATGGCTTTATCAGAATTTATGTATTCACCTATTTGCAAATAAGAATCCGAATTTCCAGATATTTTTATTACGGTCATACAAACAGCAGCCCCAAGAAGTTCAAAAACTATGGAAACCGTTGTAGAAGTGGGCAATCCCAGTGTATTGAAAAAGTCTAGAAGTAAAATATCGGTGATCATGACCGCCATAAAAATGATCATGATCTCGTCAAAATAAAATTGTTCTGGTACAAAAATGCCTTTTCGGGCAACTTCCATCATTCCACTAGAAGAAAGCGCTCCAAAGGCAATACCTATACTGGCCACCGCCATAATGGTCTTGAAGGGAACCGCCTTTGAACCAATGGCTGAATTTAAAAAGTTTACTGCGTCATTGCTAACTCCCACTACAAGATCTGCCACGGCAAGTATCGCCAGGGCAACTAGCATAATGATATAAATGTTATCCATTAAACCTTTTTATTTAAGTGGGTAAATTTGGGATTTATTTCGTTTACCAATGTTATGCAAAGGTTATTACTGCTTCGAAAAATACAATTTTATGCTGGTATTACTTTCCTAACTACCATTATTCTCAGGAAGTCCGGTTATAACGATAGTTTTAAAATACTGGAATGCAGTGTAAAGCGCACCTAATGTTACCTTAATGTTAAGTAAATGTTTCCTTATGTTTAAATTATTAGTATATTTGTATAGTTAAGTTTAATAAAAACGATGGAGATGAAAAAGATATTCATGATTATTGCTTTGGTAGGAGGGATTTTCTTCTCCAATGCTCAGGAAAATGTTAAGAACGATTACGTTAAAGAAGGTAACCTTATTAAAGCTACACTATATTATAGTAATGGAGAGGTGAGCCAAAAAGGTTTTTATACCAAACAAGGTAAGCTACAAGGAGATTGGACGAGTTTTGATCAGGAAGGGAATAAAACTGCGGAAGCGCATTACGAAAATGGTGAAAAAACCGGCAAATGGTTTTTCTGGCAGAATGATAATATTCTTAAAGAAGTAGATTACAGCAATTCAAAAATATCTACCGTAAATACATGGAAGATTCAGGGAGATCGAATGGTGAGTTCTAACTAAATATGTAAAAAAAATTTAAAATAAAAATGCCGTTGCAAAAGCAGCGGCATTTTTGTTTTAATATATTCTCTAATTTTAATCTCAGCGTTTCGAGATTTTATTCTGAGAAATATTTTTTTGCCGAGAACTTTTAAAGGTTCCTTCCTCAAAATTACGTTTTGCGGCATGTTTGGTATCTCTTCCCTGTACACGCTCGCGCCACATTCTAAAGCTTGAAGTTTTCATCTCACGGCGCATAAGTTCTATAACTTCTTGCTCACTGAGATCAAACTGAAAGGCTATTGCTTCAAACGTAGTGCGATCTTCCCATGCCATTTCTATAATGCGGTCGAGTTCGCGGGGCGTAAATTCTCTTTTTTCAGACATATTGAGGTTTAAGATTTTTAAGCATGACACTGGTTATATCATTTAGGTCATACGTATGTTTCCAGTTCCAGTCTTTTCTTGCTTCAGAATCATCAATGCTCTGTGGCCAACTATCCGCAATTTCCTGTCTAAAATCGGGTTCATAAGTAATTTTAAAATCAGGGATGTGTTTGCGAATACTCGCAGCAGATTCTTCAGGATCAAAACTTATAGCGGCCAAATTATAGGAAGAACGGATTTTTATAGTAGCCGCATCTGCATCCATAATGCTTATTGTAGCACGGATCGCATCTTCCATATACATCATAGGCAACATTGTATCAGCCTTGAGAAAGCAGCGGTAATGCTGATGTTTCAAAGCGCGGTGATAAATTTCTACCGCATAATCTGTAGTGCCGCCGCCTGGTTCTGTAGTATAGCTGATTAGACCGGGATAACGCACGCTACGTACATCTATACCGTATTTTTTATGATAATATTCACACCAGCGCTCGCCAGTCTGTTTAGAGATCCCATAAACCGTGGTGGGTTCCATTATAGTCTGTTGAGGAGTATCCTGTTTTGGAGTGCTGGGGCCAAAAACTGCAATGCTTGAAGGCCAGAAAACCTTTTCTACCTTACCTTCTTTAGCAAGATTGAGGATATTAAAGAGCGAATTCATATTCAGATCCCAGGCTTTTTTAGGAAAACGCTCTGCAACGGCGCTGAGCATGGCGGCCATAAGATAAACAGTATCTACTTTGTGGCGATAAATAATATCTTCAATGGCTTTATAATCCATTGCATCTGCAATCTCAAAGGGACCGGAAGCCATGAGCTCGTCATTTCCTCTGCGTATATCACTGGCAATTATACGTTCTGCGCCAAAACGTTCCCTCAGGGCTGCAGTAAGTTCAGTTCCTATTTGACCGCAAGCACCTATAATTAAAATCCTTCCATTCATGGGCTGATCTGTTTTTGTGCACAAAGGTATTGAATTTATAGACATTCCCATTTGATGTCAATAATGAGTAAATACAAAATAACACAAACACTATATTTATTAGCATTATCAATTTAACATATTCTTCGTTTATCATTGGCAATAATAAAGGTGAATGTTAAAATCAAGCGAACTTTAGCACAGATTTAGGCTGTTTTTCAATTACAGAGGCGTCTTTAACCTTAAATTGTCAAGATAAAATTACTGTCATGAAAACTTTATTTTTAACAGCATTTTTTCTTTTGTTGCTTTCTTGTAATCAAGGCATAACGTCAAATAATAAATTGGCTCTCGACTCAGATATTGAAAAACTTCGATCTCCTTCAGAAGATATTGTACAAGAATGGGATGCCTACCAAAACTTAGAAGGTAACCTCAAACTTATCTGCAGCACAAATTCTCTCAATGCCACTTCGTTCAGAGAAGTTTTATTGAATAATATAAATGAAATGGAACTTAATATTCCCCAGCCCCTAAATACACAAGACGTAAAAAATAGTTTAGAAAGCGTTGACCGCCAAATTTCATCTTTCTACTATGAAGTGCATGAAGACGAACTCAATAAACGTGTTGTACAACGGCATGTAAATGATATCATGAGCGCTTTTGGAAAACTCAACCAGACCCTTAACCGAACCTTGGCGTATAGCGATTGACCATTTGTACTTACAAAGTTAAATGTGCTCGCATAAAGTACGAATTCCTTATTTTTGATCGCTTAACTTTCTTTATGTGCTCTAATTTCAAATACCTAATGCTATTTCTCTGTTGCACTCTTTTCTATAGCTGCCATGAGTATAAAAAACAAGTTCAGGATCCCACTGTGGCAACTGATACTTTAAAAATAAGCATACAGGATAGCTTAAGAAAAGAAACAATATTAAATGCCGATGTTGAAAAAAAAGCACAGCAACTACCGGGATTTCCTCTACTTGAAGTTGGACTTGCAGATTTGCAGGGAGAAACTATAGGAAGTTTAAAAGCCAAGGCCGAAGAATGGGTCAGCGCAGCAAAAGAATTACGATTGGCTTTATTAGATAGTGTTTCTAACCGCGCCATAAATGCTAGAATGACCCTTCTGGTAACTAAAGCGAGTATTCTTAAACAAGAAGTTGAAAAGAGAAAAATTGATACTACAACAATTAATATAGAAGCAACGGAATTTTATAGTGCATTTCAAGACCTCGCTATGCAGCTTAACTTAGAATACGGGAGTAGTGTAGACGATTTTTTAAAGGATTTTAAAGCGGAAAGTCAGAAACTTCGAGATGATGTAAGAAAGCAAAAAGCACTTGAAAACGATAGAAATAATGATTAATAAATTGCAGTTTTTGGCTGATTTTAAACCATATATGGTCATTTTTTTATGCTGCGGATTTTTATGCAGCGCACAGGAAAAAACCGGAGCAAAGCAAGAAATTGAAACGACGCTCAATGCCTGGCACGATGCCGCTGCCCGGGCGGATTATCAAACCTATTTTGACCTAATGACAAGCGATGGCGTTTTTATAGGTACAGATGCCGAAGAAAATTGGCAGAATGAGGAGTTTCGAGAGTATGCAAAACCCCATTTTGATAAAGGAAAGGCGTGGTCATTCATTCCGCTGGAGCGAAATATTTATTTAGGCGGAAATCAAGACATCGCATGGTTTGATGAATTGATAGATACACAAATGGGCATTTGTCGTGGTTCAGGTGTGCTAGCCATGACAGATGGTAAATGGAAAATAAAACATTATGTACTTTCTATAAGCGTTCCCAACGAAAATGTAGAAGCTCTGAAAAGTATCAAATCCGAACATGATATAAAACTGGTAAAAAAGTTAAAGGAATAATTTTTCCACTCAAATAATAAATAGTGAATAATTGAAGAAAATACAAAGAATGAGGACAATCAAAAAAACATGCGTGATTATGGTAACCGCCATTTTAGGTCTTACCGGATGCAAAAACGATCCAAATAAGGATACTTCTGTTGCCGAAGTTCCCGGTATTCAGTTGAAATATATGGATACCACCATAAATCCAAAAACCGATTTTTACGATTATGTAAACGGAAACTGGATGAAAACCACCGAAATCCCTGCGGAAGAATCAACTTGGGGTGGTTTTAGCATTTTACGCAAGGAAACGCGCGATGATGTGCTGGCGATACTAGATAGCGCCCAGCAGAACAAAACATATGTTGCAGGTACAGATCAAGCAAAAGCTTTAAACATTTTTGAGTCACAATTAGACACCGTAGCGCGCAATGATGCCGGACTTAAACCTTTGCAGCCAGCACTCGATGCGATAGCCGGAATTAAAAATCTAACCGATTTACAGACTGTTTTGGCTAAAAACCTGGCCGTTCAAGCTCCTTTTTACAGCTTCAGTGTTTTTTCAAACCTCAGCAACAGTTCTATGAACTCTGGTTATATAGGCACTGGAGAACTAGGTTTGCCAGATAGGGATTATTACTTGGATCAAGACAGCAAGGCCAAAGAAATACGTGGTCAGTATGTGGAGCATATCACCCGTATGTTGCAGTATCTAGGCGATGACGAAGCAAGCGCAAAAAAACAGGCAGAACGTATCTTAAAATTGGAAACTGAACTGGCAAAACCCCGCCTTGATAAAGTACAGAGCCGCGATACCAGAAAGTTCAACAATCCGCGTAGCATGGCGCAGATTCAGCAAATGGTACCTGCCGTGAACTGGAAAACGTTTATAAGCGATCTGGGAATCACAAAGGATGTTGATACACTTATCGTGACTGAGCCAGCGTATATGAAGGAATTGCAAAAAATGCTAAAAAGCACGCCTATTGAAGATTTAAAAACCCTTACAAGATGGACAACTTTTAATAATGCCGCAAGCTATCTTACTACCGAACTTGAAACGGCGAACTGGAATTTTTATGAGAAAACGCTAAATGGCGTTAAAAAACAGAAACCGGCAAACGAGCGTGCCCTGGCGACCGTAGATAACGCGGTGGGAGAGGCCGTTGGCAAATTGTATGTTGATGAGAAATTTCCTGCGGAAGCTAAAGCTAAAGCCGAAAAAATGATTTCCAATATCAAAGATGCGTTTAAAGATCGTATTCAAAACCTGGAGTGGATGACCGATTCTACCAAAGCCAAAGCCATTGAAAAGCTTGGTAAATTCACCGTAAAAATTGGCTATCCCGATAAATGGGAAGATTATGCGAAACTTGACGTTGATGCAGATAAAAGCTTTTTTGAAAACATGACGGCGGTGCGCAAATGGAACATGGAAGATAACCTGAGCGATTTTGGTGAGCCGGTTGACAAGACTAAATGGGGAATGTCACCACAAACCGTAAACGCCTATTTTAATCCTTCATTCAATGAAATAGTGTTTCCTGCGGCGATTTTACAGCCACCTTTCTACAATTATCAAGCAGACGAGGCCGTAAATTATGGAGGAATTGGGGCAGTAATTGGCCATGAGATTTCACACGCCTTTGATGATAGCGGAGCCCGTTTTGACGGTGATGGAAACCTTAAAAACTGGTGGAGCGATGAAGATCTGAAGAATTTTACCGGAAGGGGAGACGCGCTGGCACAACAGTATAGTGATATTGAAGTAGCAGATAGCTTAAATATAAATGGAAAATTCACACTGGGTGAAAATATTGGAGATCTAGGTGGCGTACTTGCCTCTTACGACGGACTCCAAAAATTCTACGCAGAAAACGGAAGACCGGATGATATAGACGGTTTTACTCCAGAACAGCGCTTTTTTATCTCTTGGGCAACAATCTGGCGTACAAAAATGCGTGATGATGCACTGCGCACGCGTATAAAAACAGACCCACATTCTCCTGGAATGTACCGCGCTTACGTGCCTTTACAGAATGTTGACGCTTTTTATGAAGCGTTCAATATCAAAAAAGGGGATTCTATGTTTGTACCGAAAGAGCAGCGGGTTAGAATTTGGTAAAATAGTTAGTTCTTAAAAAAAGATAAGGCCCAAAACTTTACAGTTTTGGGCTTTTTTTATGCCCATTCTACAGGTTTTGTTGTTTGAGTTTATTCACTTAAAATAGTTTCAAATAAGTATTAAATGCTATAAATGATCAGGTGGGATTTTACGGCCTTATTAAAGTCATTTCCAGATTCACGTAGATCACTTTTATTTTTTCACTCGATATCTTTTGTAACGCCGAATGAGCTTAATGACACTATGCATCGCTAAAGTACCACCGGAACTCACATAGTTCCAAGAGCCCGAATCCTTGTCCTCGGTGACTTTTACTGTCCCGACCGCTGAAGATTTTGATATTAACTCAAATGTTCTGAGATCATAGATTTCTATATACGTTGCAGCTTTGTTTGTCTGTTCATTTCGTGCGGTCGAGGAACCAGAAAAGGAACCCATATCGTCCCGGACCACTTCATTTTCAATGTTTATTAAATAATCGCAGCTAGAGAACTCCCGTAAATGTTTGAGATCCTTAAGGGTAGGATGAATAGGTATGGTTGCTTCAACCAAGCGTGTCCTTCTTAGATCAAAAATTTGAAAAAGGGAAGAATCAGGAATAATTTTTTGAAAACCTTCCAGAGCCAGTTTTTTGATCGTACCGGGATAACGGTAATTTGTTTGGGGATCATTTAGAATCCATTTTCCCTGATTGAAGTCTAGTTCTTTATCTTTCTCAAAGTGGTAATCGTATTTACTCCCGCCACAAGATGATAGTAAAATAAGAAGGAGCACTAAAAGTATATAGGCTAAAGATTTAATATTTTTTTTGAAGATATGCTGCATTCTGGAGTTTAAAAAGTGAAAAAGATCAAAGTCTAAGTTTACTTTGATCACAGGATAAATCCCTGAAGTGCCTTCCGTCTTGAATAATACAGTGGAGCTTATCAAAAAAGAAGTGAAATCCTTTCCTTTCTTCCCAAAATCATAGGAAAGAAAATATACTGATATGACCAAAGGCTATTTTATTCTCAACAATACTACTAAAAATGCATAAGAATAATAAATCTAATTTTACTTCTGGCCAAAAAGGAGCGATCTTTTAGGGAATTTAAAGATTTAATATAACATCTTATGTCCCTTTTATCTCATTTATAAGCGTAAAAGCCTGATTTACATACTGCATTTCAAGAAAGAGTGTAAAGTAGTTGGAAGTCGAAAGTACTTCAAATACAGGGATTCCCTCGTAGGCCAAAAGCTTAAAAATATAAAAGTAAAGTCCCACAGTCTTCGAGTTGTCTTCAGGTAGAGCAATGCTCAATGATGACAGGTCAGATTTTACAGTAATGCAGGTTTCCTTTGCAAAACAAGTTTTCACTACGTCTGTAAGATTATTGGAAACCAAGACATTGCTTTCGTGAAAAGTGCTGGAATACGTAAAATAAGCTTTTGGGATATGTTTTACTTGATCCAATAATTTACCTTGACTGTCTAGAATGGTATTGCTGTTTAAAAAAGTAAAATCGGTGATGCCAGAACGAACTACGATGTCGCCCAGATCGCGCACTTGTTTTTGGTTGATTCGTTTTTGGGGATGGTAGCGACGCAGCGCCATAATGATCGAACCATTATTGACCGGCTTGCCTAGTATTTTTTCTATACTGGGCTGATAATCTTCTGCCAAGGCAGAATAATTAATTATTTTTCGCGCCAGTGCATCTTCCACAAAGGGTTGATGTTTAATAAGGCGTTCCACGCAAGAAGCAATAGTCTTCAATGTTATATATTTAACAATTTGTGCAAATTTATCTATTTATGTCGAATTATTAGCACACTATTCTCTTTGTTGCTAATTATGCTTCAAAATAAAATACTCATGGATGTTTTAAAATTTGGTGGTACCTCTGTTGGTAGTGCCTCTACGATTAAACAAGTCGTGCATATTATCAGCGACAACTCAAATCCTAAAATTGTGGTCCTTTCTGCCATGTCTGGAGTGACTAATTTATTGATTGGATTGCACCAGACCGCTATTGCACAAGATATAGACGCGATGGAAAAAATTATGGAAACCCTTACCGAAAAGCACCATCAAGCCATAAACGAGCTTTTTTTGGATACCGCAAAAGGTGATTTACTGGAGGCTGTTAACTCCGACTTGGAGTCCATATATAAAATTGCTATTTCTCCATTTAAGCCTACCAGTTATGCAGAATTGGTTACCTACGGTGAAACGCTGCTCACCCGTATTTTTTCTGAATATCTTACCCAGCAAGGACACCAAAATGTATTGCTTGATGCAAAAACGTTCATGCATGTTGGTACTACTGAAAATCCCAATGTAAATCGTGTTTCAAATCTTTTAAAAGAACAACTCGCGCAGCACTCACGCTCCACTTTGTTTATCACTCAGGGCTTTGTTTGTCTTGACGAAAATGAAGCCATAAGCACCTTAAAGCGAGGTGGGAGCGACTTTAGCGCAACTATTATGGGCGCCGCCATAAATGCCAAAGCGGTACAGATCTGGACAGATATTGACGGACTGCACAACAACGATCCGCGTTATGTGGAAGGAACCCGACCCATTGAGCACCTTACCTATAACGAGGCTGCTGAGCTTGCTTATTTTGGCGCAAAAGTTTTGCACCCACAGACCGTGGCGCCAGTTATAGATCGCGATATTCCTGTATGGCTGAAAAATACGTTTGAGCCACAGGCGCCGGGAACTAAAATCTCAAACGAATATCACAACCGGGGCTTAAAGGCGATCTCTGCAAAAGATGGTATAACCGCCATAAAAATCAGGTCTAATCGAATGCTGGGTGCGCATGGTTTTTTAAAGACAATTTTTGAAATATTTGACCGTCATGAGACCTCTATAGATATGATAACGACCTCGGAAGTTGCCATATCACTTACTATTGACGACGATAAAAACCTGAATGCAATCGTGACCGAGCTTTCGGTTATTGCGGAGCTCACCGTCGAACAGGAACATAGTATTATTTGTATTGTGGGCGAAAATCTCATCGCAGATCATGAATCTTATAAAGCTTTTGGACTGCTTAATAATTTGCCGGTGCGCATGATTTCTTATGGCGGTAGTAACAATAATATATCGCTATTGGTACCTAGCAAAGACAAAATTACCGCGCTGCAATACCTCAACGCCCAACTTTTTAAACATGAGGAAGCGGTTATTTAATAAAATGACGCTTTTCAGCCTCAAATAAGAAGATTTTGTTCTCAAATGAGCCAATTTCTGCTCTAAATTACCCGTTTTCTTCGGAACAGTTTAGGGCAAAACAGATGTAATCTCTCATTATCGATTATAAAGCAGTTCTGTCGATGTGATGGATGGTTAAAAAAACGATACGTTTTTCAATTCAAATAAGAAATGGTAAGCATGTTCAAGGGTAAGGTGGCTGAGTGAATTTCTTTCCGCGTAAGCGGAAAGAAATTTGTATCGAAGCCCCATTGTTACTGAAATACCGAAAAACTGACATTTTACAGGCACTTCCTTCCGTTTTTAGCCTAAAAATGGAAGTTTCCTTATAGATCTATCTGAAACGTATAACCCAAAAGCTTTTCAATCTTTACCGAATCTACTTTTTTATAGATTTCCTCCTCGTTTTCTTCGGAATAAATAGGTGGTTTTAGGCCCATTTCGGTCGCTTTTTGGGCATAATAGTCCGATTTTTTAGGATGCTGAGGATTTACTGCATTGATCACGTGACCATAGGCTTTTTTATAAATTACCGCAAGAATGATATTAATGCAATCGGTACGGTGAATGAGGTTTACCGGCGCGCTACCGTTACTCAGATCAGTTCGGCCAGCAAGATATTGAACCGGATTGCGGCTTCCGCCAAAAAGTCCGCCGAAACGGATTACCGTAGTATCTATTTCAGTTGAATTACAGAAAAGTTGCTCTACTTCCAGCAACTGTTTTGCTTTCATGGTTTGTGGTTTCGGCATAACCGTATCATCTACATCGCCTTGGCTGTCGTCATAAACACCGGTACTGCTCGCAACAATTACTTTCTTCACCAAAGTATTTTCCGCAGCTTTGAGCAATTGTAGCATGCACTGCGCATGGTTATGATCCGTATTATTCCGTAGTCCGGGAGGAATGAGTACAATAAGTAGTTCAATATCCTTGAGAAAACCAGCGACATCTCCAATAATTCCATCTTCCTTAACTTCCACAATATAGGTGTCGATACCGTTACGCTGCAGTTTTTGTTGTTTTTCTTTGGAAGTGGTCGAACCTTTGACCTGGTGTCCCAGGTTTTGAAGCGTACGGGAAAGAGGGATTCCCAGCCAGCCCATACCAGCAATGGCGATGTTACTCATTAGAAACTGTTTTTTGAGGATTATACAGGTTTATGGTTTGTTTTGTGATGATGGCATCTGTATTTACAAATGGCATTGGGATGCTATTTTTAGGCCGCGAAGGTACGTTTAACAAGCTATTTTGTAACAGGTCGTAACTTAAATCATAGAGCGTAAAGTTAAGC
The DNA here is from genome assembly GCA_038199845.1 of Flavobacteriales bacterium. GTDB lineage: Bacteria > Bacteroidota > Bacteroidia > Flavobacteriales > Flavobacteriaceae > Leeuwenhoekiella. The sequence continues at coordinate 936 of JBBPYO010000547.1, read as the reverse complement.
GGAGCATCAGCGGGAAGTTGAAGCTGCACGTCTAAAGGTTCGCGGTCTGCCACCCGGTAGCTGAGTAGATAATCGCTTTTTCGATCAGCAAATAAATACGATTGCCCCGGTTGAAGTTCTACATTCTGATCATTAAATTCAAGTAGTTGAAAAGGTGTTCCCGCGGGACTGAGCAAAATCATGTCATTTACTTCCCGCTGTGGATAAACTACAAAATGGACATGTCTTACACCGTTTTCCACAAAATTAGTCGAGACATAAATACTGGACTGTGCAATTGGTTTTCGTGGCGCTTCAGCAGCAAAGGTGAAATTGCTACTGTATTTTCCGGCGCCAGCCGCTTGTATAAGATTGGAAGCTTTTTGCATATTGTCGCCCATGACATTTTTAATCCATTCGTCAGGATATTGATTATAGGTTGCCCATACTGCATCTTTAGTATCCACATCATATACATAATTCAAACTTGTAGGGAAAGGTCGTTCTGGTGTAAAATCCGAATTGAAATGGGAGAAAATAAAACTGATGACCGCAATGATTAAAAATAAAACCGAAATACGCCCTTTTATTACCCCATAATGTCCAAAAACCGGTAATAATAGCCCAAAAAGTAACACTGTGAGCAATGCGCTTGCTGGCACCATAACCAATCCCAGACCAATGGGAAACTGCTGTATAAAACCGGAAACGATAAAAATCGCTGGTGCGCAAAGTAAACAAAGCCAAAACTGATTGATTTTTTCGAATTTCAAAAGCAAGAATACCGCAGCCATTACAAAATAAACCGGAACTATAAAAAATGACGCGCCGGGAAGGTAAATCGCGCAAAGTGTGGCGATGACCAACCATAAAAAAATAGGTGCAATGCTTAAACTTGCCGCCTGAACAGGTTTGTAAAACTTATAATAAATAAAAAAAGTAATTGCCAAACTCAAG
>JBBPYO010000546.1:0-2208 GCA_038199845.1 Flavobacteriales bacterium | reverse complement strand
ACAATTATTCAACAGATTGATACGATGAGCAACATTGCTTCGGCGTTTTCTAATTATGCTAAAATGCCCGCGCAGCAGAATGAGACACTTAATGTGGTATTTGTGACTAAACTTTCACTTGACATTTTTACGGAACCCTACATTCATTTTAAAGCCGAAAAAGAGGAAATTACAGCAAAATTTGACCGCACACAACTTATTCGCGTAGTGACCAATCTCGTCAAAAACGCTATTCAGGCTACCGAAAATGTTGAAAACCCACAAATTTGTGTTGATATAAAAACCGAAGCAGACAAAGTGCTTTTACTGGTCATAGATAACGGTATAGGCATCAGCGAAGAAAACGCCACATTGGTTTTTGAACCAAAATTCACTACAAAATCCAGCGGAATGGGACTTGGCCTGGCGATGGTCAAGAACATCGTTGAGACTTATGATGGGAGCATAGCTTTTACGTCGCAAATAGGCAAAGGCACCGTTTTTAAAGTTTCCTTTCCGCAAGAAAATCGAAGCATTAACTATTGATTTTAGCAAAAATTCGTTACTTTTCAGGCTAAATGCGGTCTAAAAAACAGTGGGTTTATCCCGTTTTTCAACACTAAATATAGGATTATGAGCTACGATAACATTCAGGTCAAACACGAAGAAAACATTATTTTTATTACTATTGACCGTCCTAAAAAACTGAACGCGCTCAATAGAGCTACCATAAAAGAACTGCAAGAAGCCTTTGAAGATGCGAATGACGATCAGGATGCGCGTATTGTTATTTTAACGGGTTCCGGTGAAAAAGCTTTTGTGGCAGGCGCAGATATAAGCGAGTTTTCAGATTATAATGAGCGAGAGGGCAGCGCACTTGCTCGAGAAGGACAGGATAATCTGTTTGATTTTATTGAAAATATGCACAAACCGGTCATCGCTGCGATCAATGGTTTTGCGCTGGGCGGTGGTCTTGAACTCGCAATGGCGGCACATTTTCGGGTGGCCAGTCACAATGCAAAAATGGGTCTTCCCGAAACCTCACTGGGCCTCATACCAGGTTACGGTGGAACGCAACGCCTTCCACAGCTTGTAGGAAAAGGTCGCGCTATGGAAATGATCATGACTGCCGGAATGATTCCCGCAGAAAAAGCCCTGGAATACGGTCTTGTTAATCATGTTACTTCTGTGGAAGAACTGCTTCCTATGGCCAAGAAAATTGCAGATAAAATCTGTAATAATTCCGGTGTGGCGATAAAAGCGGCAATTAAAGCCATTAATGCCGGTTTTGACCCAAAATTCGACGGTTTTGCCATAGAAATTGAATCTTTTGGAAATTGCTTCGGTACCGATGATTTTAAGGAAGGAACCACAGCATTTCTGGAAAAAAGAAAAGCAGATTTCCCTGGAAAATAAGTTGAATTATTTTTTTTACTTTCCTGTAAGATTTGCGATGAGCTTGTCGAATTGCGACACTCTGAGTCTGTCGAGTGTGCCTGCCTGCCAACGTGAAAATATACAGCAACTATCCTGCAAGGTGTTGCCGACGACAGGAGGCCTCCTTGTAGGTATAAATTCTGATCCGGTTTAATAAGAAAAACAAGTAATCCATAATGTCTGCTAAACACATTGAAAATAGTTCAAATTGAATGTATTTCCCTTCTTAGAGAGAAATTAGGGATGGGAAAGATATATATATATATATATATATATTCCATAGATTAGGAATATTTCCATATATTTGTATAAATTCCTATTTTAAGTGGATAACTCTGAACATATAAAAGGAAGGGGAGCTCAAAAGCATGTAGTCAATCGATTTTCTGAGCATAGTCATGAAGTGCGCGATGATTTTTTGAATTATTGCGATAAGGAAGGCGAAGATCCTGAAAATACCCGGACGCTCTTTTTGGATACCTTCCCCAAAACCATCGTCAATAAAGTGGAAAGTCCAGATGTGGGCATGGGCTATTCCTTGAATCCGTATCAGGGTTGCGAGCATGGTTGTGTGTATTGTTACGCACGGAACAGCCACGAATTTTGGGGCTACGATGCCGGTCTTGATTTTGAAAGTCGAATATTGGTCAAGAAAAACGCGGTTGAATTACTTGAAAATTTTCTGGCAAAAAAAAGCTGGAAAGCACATCCCATTGTTCTTTCCGGCAATACAGATTGTTATCAGCCAGTTGAAAAAAAACTGGAGATAACCCGTAAGCTGCTTCAGGTTTT
>JBBPYO010000545.1:0-4680 GCA_038199845.1 Flavobacteriales bacterium | reverse complement strand
TGTACGTAAATCAAGAAGCTCAATGGAAATCAATGGCAATTGCGCAATGACCTCAAGCGCCCAGTGCACGGGTGCACCATACGTGATAATGCTCAGCTGACTTCCGACATTCAAAATTGCTGCTTTTCCCAGCGGTAAGGTGTAATAACCTTCTGGCACCTGTTGACGTATGGTGCGGTAAAGTGCTTTGTGTTCAAAAAACAATACGGGATTGGGATCTGCAATGGCGGCAATCAGTAATCCTTTCGCATCAGCGGGGAAGGCGGGATACACCACTTTAAGTCCGGGTGTGTGCGTAAACCAGGCTTCGTTACTCTGACTATGAAAAGGCCCCGCACCTGCACCACCGCCACAAGGCATCCGCAAAACAACATCTGCAGCCTGACCCCAACGATAATGGCTTTTGGCAAGATAATTTACAAGTGGGTTAAACCCTGAGGAAACAAAATCAGCGAACTGTAATTCTACAATGGCCTTAAAACCATTTATCGCCAGTCCCATTCCGGTCTCGATAATGGCCGACTCGCAGATGGGCGTATTACGCACGCGCTCTTTACCGAATTTCTCAACAAAACCTTCGGTTATTTTAAAAACGCCACCGTATTCCGCGATATCCTGACCCATGAGAATACAGTTTTTAAATCGTGTCATCGCTTCTTCAAGTCCTTGGGAAATGGCATCAACAAATCTAATTTCATGCGATCCACCTTGAGGTTTTTCTTCAGACGGTTCATAGAGAGCGTAAACATCTTTGAGTTCGTCGTGGGTATTTGCAATAGGCTCACTTTTTCCAAAGGCGATTTCAAGATTACTATCTATATTTTGCCTGATTTTATGCTCTAAAAGGTCGTTTTCAGTATCATTTAATACGTTTTCCGTAAAGAGGAATTCTTTATATCTAAGCACTGGATCTCGTTCTGCCCAAAGCTTTAGCTGCTCTTCTGGAATATACTTTACCCCACTCGCTTCCTCGTGACCACGCATTCTAAAAGTTTCAAACTCGATCATTACGGGACGGGGATTCTCACGCATGCTTTGGGCAATTTCTGAGATCCGTGTAAAAACCTCAATCACATTATTTCCGGTAATGCGATGCCCTTCCATCCCATAACCGGCAGCACGATCTACTAAATGCGCACAACGGTATTGCTCACTAGTGGGTGTTGAAAGTCCGTAACCATTATTCTCTATACAAAAAAGCACGGGCAAATCCCAAACGGAAGCCACATTGAGCGCTTCATGAAAATCCCCCTCGCTGGTACCTCCTTCGCCAGTAAAAACAGCGGTTATTTTCTGCTCACTTCGCAATTTATGTCCGAGTGCAATCCCACACGCCACACCCAGCTGCGGACCTAAATGTGAGATCATACCTATAATTTTGTATTCTTGAGTGCCAAAATGGAAACTACGGTCGCGGCCTTTTGTAAAACCTCCTTCAGTGCCTTGCCACTGGGCAAAAAGGCGATGCAATGGAATATTCCTAGCGGTAAAAACACCTAGATTGCGGTGCATGGGCAAAATATATTCATCAGTGTGCAAAACCGAAGTTACGCCGATGGCAATGGCCTCCTGCCCTATCCCACTGAACCATTTTGAAATCTTTCCCTGACGCAAAAGTATCAGCATTTTTTCCTCTATGCGTCGTGGCTCAAGAAGTTTCCGATAGAGTTCAATTAAACTAGTATCATCCAGATCTTTACGGTCAAAAAATAATTCATCACCAGTTATAATATGTTCTGCCATAGTTGTATATTGTTTATCAAATGCCGAAAATTAAGTGTTTATTTTGCGAATACCACAACGCGACCTCTTATAATTTAGCTTCTTAGAAAAAAATGGATTTAAAATTTAATATCTTTGAAAGCAATGAACACTAAATTGTACTTATGAATACTATTCCTAGCATTGATCTAGACGATTTTACCAGCGGTGATCCAGAGCGAAAACAGAAATTTGTCGATCAGATTGGCAGTGCCTATGAAGATATAGGATTTGTTTCTCTTAAAAACCATTTTCTGGACGATCAGCTTGTAGCTCATCTTTATAACGAAATTAAGACCTTTTTTAATCTTTCTAAGGAAACCAAAAAAAAATATGAGATTGAAGAACTGCACGGTCAACGCGGTTATATTTCCTTTGGTAAAGAACACGCCAAAGGTAAAAAAGAAGGCGACCTAAAGGAGTTTTGGCATTTCGGACAGGAACCTGATGAAGATGCCAAACTCACAGAAGAATATCCTGATAACGTTAAGGTTAATGAACTTGAGGATTTTAATGAAACCGGTATGAGAGCTTATAAAATGCTCGAGAAAACCGGCATCTATGTACTTCGTGCGCTCGCATTATATATAGGTCTTGACGAATTCTATTTTGATAAATGGGCGAAGAACGGCAACAGTATTTTGCGCCCCATTCATTATCCTCCCATTACCGAAGAGCCCAAAGGTGCCGTACGTGCAGGTGCTCACGGAGATATTAACTTAATTACGCTGCTCATGGGCGCTTCTGCCGGAGGTTTGCAAGTACTGCGAAAGGATGGCGAGTGGATAGATGCTATTCCTGAAGAAGATGAATTGGTAATCAATGTGGGCGATATGCTGGAGCGATTGACCAATAATAAACTGCGATCTACCATACATCGCGTGATAAATCCACCAAAAGAACAATGGAATTCACCGCGCTATTCTATTCCATTTTTTATGCATCCGCGTAGCGAAATGAAACTAAATTGTCTGGAAGAATGTATTGATGAGGAGCATCCCAAAGCTTATGCTGATATTACTGCCGGTGAATTTTTACACCAGCGCCTGGTAGAAATAGGACTAATAAAAGAAAAGTAAAGACTATTAATGGATTTAAAAGACCAACTTAAAGATCTATTCCCTGATCATGAAGTACCGGAAGAAACGAATGATAAAAACGATAATGATCTAAATATCTGGATGCAGGATGCCCCGTTACTATGTGTTTATGAAAAACGAAAAGGTAAAGCTGTGACGGTAATTAAAGGCTATACCGGCGCTGATGAAGATTTTAAAATACTCGCAAAAGAACTTAAAACAATGCTGGGCGTGGGCGGAAGTTTTAAAAAGGAAAATATCTTGATTCAAGGCGATTATCGGGATCAGATCATGAGTTTTTTAAAAGAAAAAGGATTTAAAGTAAAACGGGTTGGCGGATAAAATGTTCAAATTATGAGTAAAAGAATCCTTCATATCACTAATGGTGATAGCCTGACCGAACGACTTGAGAGCGTAAAACTGGAAGGCGAAATTGTAGTGTGGCGTGAGATGTTGTGCGAAGGTCCTACAGTTTCCCAAGTGGGCAATGAGCGGTTTATTGCATTGCGCAAAAAGTTCTTGCAGGAAGAATATGGTGTAAGCAATGCGCTGTACGAGCAAGAATTTATGAGCCAGCTTAAAAAGCTTGATACCATTGACAGTTTTGATGAGATTATCTTGTGGTTTGAGTTTGACTTATTTTGTCATATTAATATGCTGGCAGCGATAAGTTATCTCATTCAGCAGAAAAAGCAGGAACCCTTGTATTTGGTATGCAGCGGTCGCGTTCCCGGCGAAAAAGAACTTAAAGGACTTTCAGAACTCAGTGATAAACAACTATTGAGCCATTACAAAAATAAAATTAGACTCTCTGAAGATGATTTGGATATGGCGAACTTTATCTGGCAGCTGTATTGCGGAAATAATCCCAGTAAATTAAAGCCAGAAATACGTAAAAGCTCCAATTTTAAATATCTTTCCAGCTGTATTAGAGCACATATAGAGCGTTATCCCAATGTAAATACAGGACTTAACGCACTAGAAACAAATATTCTGCGTCTCATAGAACGAGAGCATATTACTTCAGAACATCAATTATGTGGTTATGCACTTAGCTATCAAGGGTATTACGGTTACAGTGACAGCATGATCCTTAAAATTATTGATAAACTGAGGCCGTTTTTTCAATTGGGCGATGATGGACTTGAACTTAATATGAACGGACAGTTTGTACTTGATGGAAGTCATAATTTTTATAGGGAATTGAAAAATGAAGATGCTTACGGAGGCACCTCCAAGTACGACTTTTTGTACAGTCCAGAAAATCACCATCTCCTCAAGCTTTAAAACTCATGCAATTTGCTCCTTCTGAACTTATCCTTAATCGGGATGGCAGTATCTATCATTTAAATCTTTTACCAGAAGATTTGGCTCCCATTGTTATCACGGTGGGCGATCCTGATCGTGTGGAGCGGGTTACGCGACATTTCGACAAAGTAATAGTGACCAAGCATAAACGGGAATTTAAATCGCAGACCGGAACCTATAAAGGTAAATTGATTACGGTTATTTCTACGGGAATAGGTACAGATAATATAGATATTGTACTCAACGAACTCGATGCGCTCGCCAATATTAATTTTAAAACGCGTAAAGTAAATAAAAAGCTTAAATCTTTAAAAATAATACGTCTTGGAACCAGTGGCGCGATCCAACCCGATATCGCAGTTGATTCTATTTTAGTGAGTAAAATGGCGATTGGTTTGGATAGTCTGCTCCATTTTTATGAAAGTCGGCATCTCCAGAACCGCAACATTCAGGATGCATTTGTGCAGCACTGCAATTGGACTGCCGAAAAAAGTCTACCTTATGTTGTAGATGCTGATCCGCAGCTTCTTGA
>JBBPYO010000544.1:0-4916 GCA_038199845.1 Flavobacteriales bacterium | reverse complement strand
TTTTTAAAATACATTTTATCAGTTAGTTGTAATTTTTTTTCGTGAAGAAATACGTGATGAATGCGTTAAAAACAACAGAATTGAAAGTAAGAAAAATCATGGACGTTCTTGTTCCAGAATGCTTTTAAAATTCAAGAGTGATCAGGTTACTTCGACACAAAATTACCTTTCCCAAATTACAATGGTAATTGCAAATTCCCAACCTCAAATTTAACTTTAAACAGAAAAAACTAACATTTTAACTATAAAAAGTGCCAATTCTATATTTTTTTATTGAAATTTGGGTAATTGACATCTCTGAATAGCTTTTTTTTTCAGTCTAGCAAGTAGAGATTTTAATATGTTGCAACATAAATCAGCGCTGATTTTTATTAAGACTATAATTTTATTCAAGACTGATTAAACTATTGTTTAACCTGCCGGTTTTGTTTCAAACAAACTGGCTCAAATTTATTAGTATAAAAAAAATTAAGACAATTACTTTTGGCATGATGTGCCTTTTTGGAATGACTGTTTTGGCAGTTGAACCAAATGAATCAGTAGAAAGTAGTCCCAATGAATCATTAAAAAGCAGTTCTGTAGTGGAAACTGTCGTAAATGAATGCTCGCAGACTTATTCTGTATGCGATGGACTCTATCCTAACAGTTATTCTGGCTTTAGAGGCTGTATGGATAGGGGAGGCTGCTAGATCAAAGATTAGTTTATAACTTCATAATCTTTGCTGTATTGTATTTATGTTCAGGTTAATATTTCAACAAACCACTCATTTTTATTATATGGTGAAGATTATTTTAAAAGATAACAATGATTAGGTACTTGAAAAAAATACACATTTCTCTTTTTTTTATTTTAATTAGTCTGAATATTCAGGCTCAGAACCAGACAGGCAGTATTACTTATAAAGGTGTGGTTAATGAAAAGTTCGTAGATAGTTTTTTAACTGATGTTAAACAACAGGACATTCCGATGGCAATCAAGCAAAGAATGATAGCTACGTTAAATGATGCAAAGCCAGAAGAGTTTATACTGAATTTTGAAAATGACGAATCCTATTATTACCAAAATCCTACTCTTGATGACCAAGAGGAATATAATATGGGCAGTAGGGCAGGTCTTACCCCTTATTACACTAATAATTCTACTCATCAAATCATTGAGGTGAATCAGTACCTGGGCAATATCGGTCACGAGCCCGTTGATTGGGAAGTAACCAACAAAACAAAAAAAATCGGCAATTATACTTGCCGTCAGGCCAAAACTACAGAAAAACTCTACAGCAGAAAAGGAAACTATTACTATAAGAATGTCATCGCTTGGTTTACACCGGAAATTCCATTGAGTTTTGGGCCCAAATATTATAAAGGGCTTCCAGGATTGATCCTGCAGATTGAGGATAAAGAATTCACGTTAACTGCAATAAAGATCAATTTAAATACTTCTGAAGACGTAAAAATAAAAAAACCGGACAAAAATGATAAGGTCATCACCCAGCAGGAGTCTTACAACCGTATTCGAAAGTCGGAGGCTGATAGAAAAAAAAGCATGTCAAATAACGGATAATTTTCGCTTTTCTATCTCAATGCATGAGTATCAAAAAAAAATATTCTTACTCTTCTTTTTACTCTATGAGCTGGTTGGTTTCTCCCAAAGCACGTTAACTGGTAGAGTACGGGACAGCCTGCACAACCCGCTCCCTAATTCCAATATAATTGCGGAGCCCCAAGATTCCCTACAACAGATAAGGTTTGCCATAACCGGAGAAAATGGAAGTTACATTCTGAAACTAGAGGACATACGCTATACCGTTACGGTCAGTTATATGGGTTTTGAGTCTTTTACGTTTGCCGTAAACGCTACAGAAAATACAGTGCGCGATATCGTATTACAGCCTAGGGCCGAAGGCCTAGAGGAAGTTTTCATCGAGATGCCGGTGATGGTCAAGGAAGATACCATTGTGTACAATGTAGACAAGCTGGTCACTGGCGAGGAGCGTAAACTTAAAGATGTGCTCAACAAACTGCCAGGGGTGGAAGTGGACCGCGATGGTAAGATTACCGTACGCGGAAAAAAGGTGACCGTAATGTTGGTGGAGAACAAAAAGTTCTTTGGCGGCGGCTCAAAACTGGCCGTTGACAATATTCCAGCAGATGCCATAGATCAGATAGAGGTGCTTGACAATTACAACGAAGTGGCGTTTTTAAAGAACATTTCAGGCAGTGATGATATGGCCATGAACGTTAAGCTGAAGGAGGACAATAAAAATTTCGTTTTTGGCGATATCGAGGCCGGGAAGGGCAACCGGGATTTTTACAGGGCGCACGGCAACCTATTTTATTACAGCCCGAAAACAAACCTGAACGCCATCGGAAACCTGAACAATACCCGAGAGCAGGTCTTTACCTATAGCCAATACAATGATTTTATGGGCGGTATGAACCAGGTTTTCAATACTGGAAATACCACCTTTGACAACGCAAACGATGATTTTCCGCAATTTATAGAAAGTGATGATGTCGCGGAAAGCCGGCGGCAGTTTGGTGCGCTCAACTTTTCGCAGGAAGTAAGTAATGCCCTGAACATTTCGGCCTACGGCATTTTTTCTAAAACGCGGGAAAAAACACTGGTGGAAGCCACAAATCAGTATAATACATTTACGGAATCCCGCGAAATTAATTCACAAACGGATAACACGTTCGCCATAGGTCATATCAAAGCGGTCTATCTGCCCAACCTGACCGATCAATGGTATTTCAAGACCCAGTTTAAAAACACAGATAATGGCTACAACAATACCATAAATTCAATCGTGGATACTCTGGGCAATACTTTTTTGAACAACGAAAATGTTGAAGGCTCCTTTTTTGACCAGACAGTGGAATGGCACCGCAAGAGCTCCCGGCACCATACATTTTCCGCAGGTTTCAATTATACTTTTGATGAACGTGCGCCCAAGACCCTTTGGCAAACTTCAGATGATATTTTACAGGGGTTGATCCCTATTATGGAGCAGGATATATACAGCTTAAATCAGTCAAAACGGGTCAAAAACAACGATTTTGATGCAATTTTTAAGCATTATTGGATACTAAACAAGAACAACCATATCTACTCCACCATCGGCAATACATACTTGAACCATCAGTTTTTTACCCGTGATGTTCAGCAACTTGAAGATGGAAGCATCAATGATTTTTCAGGTTCCGGTTTTGGCAACGATCTGGATTTTAGTCTGAACGACCTGTTTTTTGGGCTGCACTATAAATTTCAGTTGGGTATTTTTTCCTTCGATCAAGGCGCGTTTTTGCATTATTACCATTGGAATGTAGATCAATATACCGCTATTTCTAGGGATAGAACGGTGATTTTGCCCAGTTTTTCGGCCGAGGCAAAACTCGGCCAGTCCAAAGAGATCGAGCTTGATTATAGGCTCAAAACCTCATTCTCCGATGTCTCACAATTTGCCGAACGCTTTTATCTTCGCTCTTATAACAGCGTTGCCAAAGGAAGTGCCAAACTGCAAAACGGCCTTAGCCACAACCTTAGGCTACGTTTTACCAAGTTCAGTACCTACCGCGGCATTCGGTTCTATGCCGTGGCCAACTATATGGAGCAAGTGCGCGGCGTGATCAGCGCGGTGAACTATGAGGGCATTAACCAGAGCGTGATGCCCATCCTGCTAGATGATCCACAGCAACAGTGGAGCGGTTATGGGAACATCAGTAAGAAGGTTTCCGATATCAATTTCAGTGCAGGTATGCGGTACAACAATTTAAAATACAGGCAGCAGATCAATGGGGATTTCGTTGATAATAAAAACAGCAGTATTGCATATAATATTTCAGGGAAGACGCTTTTTGATGATCTTCCGATCATGGAATTCGGTTTTAGGCAGAGTTTCGGCAATTATACACTGAGCGGCAACAAAGCGGAATTTGTGACCAGTGAACCGTTCTTGAATATTGATTACGATTTTTGGAAAGGCTTTATTGCCTCCTTTGATTATACGGCCTACCATTATAATAACAAATCCTTTGACCAGCAGAACAGCTATGAGATCGCCAATGCCTCTTTGTACTACAATGGCCAAAGCAGCGCCTGGAGCTTTGAGATTGAGCTGCAGAACCTTTTTGACGTTGCCTTTAAAAGCCAGAACAGCTTTTCCTCATATATCATCTCGGATACAAGAACGTTTATTTTACCACGGATCATAATGTTTTCGGTGGGCTATAAATTATAGCCCCTTTTAAGGATTGTTACTTTCTGAAAGAATATTCAGGTTTCACATCCAGTCCATAAAACCTTTCAAAATAGTGTGAACCCGATCCTATCCCCAGAGTTTCTCGAACCTCTTGCTGACCACCCTTGTGTAATGTGCGGTATGTTTGGGATCGCGGTGCCCCAAATAGTCCTGGATCAAACGCAGGTCGTACCCTTTGTTGGCCAGATAGAACCCGCATGAGTGGCGAAGGGTATGGGGGTGGACATTCTCAAGTTCTGCCCTCCCCGCCGCGGTCGAGACAATATAGTTCACCGCTTGACGGGTCAGGGGAAGCCCCCGTTCGTTGACGAACAGCCAGGGGAGACAGTCCTTGCGGGAGGCGAAATACCTTTTGACCGCCCTAAGCTCGTCCCCTGAGATCGGGTGTTCCACCGAAAGGCCGTTCTTCAAACGGTTTACCCAAATTCTCGACTCTTTGATATTGACATCCGACCTTTTTAACGAGATTGCCTCGGTGACCCTGAGTCCATGCCGGTACATCATCAAAAGCAAAAGATAGTTCCTTTTTGGATATCTTGTTTTTTTCGAGGCATCCAAAAGTTGTTTGATCTCCATATCGCTCAAAAAATCCTTCGCCCTTTCATGGTCGTTCGTAGTCCTTTTTTCGCGACTCTTTACATTTCGCCTTTCGGCACC
>JBBPYO010000543.1:0-6778 GCA_038199845.1 Flavobacteriales bacterium | reverse complement strand
TTCAATCCCTAACGCGAAATTCATTTGATTTAATATGGTTGGTTTGGATCGGTTTTTAGGTTTAAATGGGATGTATGTCAAGTGTCTTTAAACAATTTATCTTCCAATTATTTCATTTCTACCCCCAAATAAGTGCATTTTCGACCGTTTTTACAGGTTTTTGGCCGTTTCCGTGGCGGGTTGCTTCTTGCCGGAATGAATAAGCAGTTCAGCATTGCCGGAAACTACTTTTGGGATGGATAACGAATATGCTATGACAATAAATAAAATTTTTATTTCTTTCCATCTATAAAACAAAATACCCCATGGATTAACAATGGGGTATTATTTGAAATGACTTTTAAATTCAAAAGAACCATTAATAAAATGCTTAACGGTAATCCTTAACAAAACCCTTTAATTCTGGAATTGAAAGAATTTTAAAGCTGTTTATTTCCAGATTATTCAGTTTGTTGTTTTTTCTCTTTTTGCTGCGCGTCTATAACCGCTATTGCAGCCATATTTACGATTTCATCCACACTTGCACCTAGTTGAAGCACGTGCACCGGTTTGCGCATGCCCATCATTATAGGCCCTATATTATCAGCTTTATTAAGCTCTTTAATCATTTTATAGGTAATGTTTGCCGAATCTATATTTGAAAAAACCAGTGTATTTACTTTCTTGCCAGCGATTTTTGAGAATGGAAATTTACTTTTCATTAGTTCCATATTGAGTGCAAAATCTGCCTGCACCTCACCATCTACCAATAAATCGGGGTAATAACGGTGCAAGTAAGATACTGCTTCTCTGATCTTGGCCACTTTATCATTTTTAGAAGAACCAAAGTTAGAATAGGAAGTCATTGCCATAACAGGTTCCATACCAAACATACGCACCGTGCGTGCGGTCATCTGAGCAATTTTTGCTAGCTCTTTGGCCGTAGGTTCAATGTTTATGGATGTATCGGCCAGAAATAAAGGGCCGCGAGAAGTGATCATCAGGTTGGCTGTGGCCACTTTATTTACGCCTGTAGCAGCGCCTATAACTTCCAGAACCGGTCGTACCGCAGAAGGATAACTGCTGGAATATCCGGTAATCATTCCATCAGCATCGCCCTCATTTACCATCATGGCAGCAAAATAATTGCGCTGTCTCATCAGTTTTTGAGCATCAAAAAGAGTGATTCCTTTGCGCTTGCGCGATTGCCAGTACGTGTTGGCATATTTATTTACAGTAGGCTTTTCCTCATCAGATTTTGGATCAATGATTTCTACATTGTCAATAAAATCAATTTCCTGCATGAGTTCCTGAATAGTTTCCCGATTACCCAAAAGTACAGGAATTGCAATACCATCATCATGCACAATTTGCGCGGCCTTGAGCACATCAAGTTGATCGGATTCAGCAAATACGATCCGTTTTGGATTGGTACGTGCGCGGTTAAGCAGTAAACGCACGATTTTATTATCTGACCCCATACGATCGAGCAGTTCGTCCTCATATTTTTTCCAGTCGGTGATAGGTTCACGAGCAACGCCACTATCCATAGCTGCTTTTGCGACTGCGGGAGGAACGGCGGTGATAAGTCGCGGATCAAAAGGTTTCGGAATGATATATTCCCGGTTGAAATTTAAACGTGTTTCGCCGTAGGCAATATTCACCTGTTCTGGGACAGATTCTTTAGCAAGATCTGCAAGGGCTTTTACCGCCGCTCTTTTCATCTCCTCATTAATTTTAGTCGCACGTACATCTAAGGCTCCCCGGAATATAAATGGGAAACCAAGCACGTTATTAACTTGATTAGGATGGTCTGAACGCCCAGTGGCCATAATTATATCTTTACGAGTGGCAATGGCAAGATTATAATCAATCTCGGGATCAGGATTAGCCATAGCAAAAACAATGGGATCATTAGCCATAGATTTGAGCATGTCCTGATTCACAATATTTGCTATGGAAAGACCGACGAACACATCTGCATCTTTCATGGCATCTTCTAAGGTGTCAATTTTTCTGTGGGTGGCAAACTCGGTTTTTTCTCCGGTAAGATTCTCACGGTCATCGCGTATTACCCCTTTACTGTCAAGCATAACAATGTTTTCGCGCTTAGCGCCAAAAGATTGATATAATCGGGTACAAGAGATTGCGGCAGCACCAGCACCACTAATCACAATACGCACCTCTTCAATTTTCTTTTTAGTAAGCTCTAATGCATTGAGCAGCGCTGCCGCCGAAATAATTGCCGTACCGTGCTGGTCATCGTGCATTACCGGAATATCAAGCTCTTCTTTTAAGCGGCGCTCAATTTCAAAAGCTTCCGGTGCCTTAATATCTTCCAGGTTAATACCGCCAAAAGTGGGTGCGATATTCTTTACCGTTTCAATAAAAGCATCAACATCTTTAGTGTCAACTTCAATGTCAAAAACATCTATTCCTGCAAAAATCTTAAAGAGCAGACCCTTGCCTTCCATAACGGGTTTTGAGGCCTCAGGGCCAATATCTCCCAAGCCCAAAACAGCGGTACCGTTGGAAATTACTGCAACTAGATTTCCCTTTGCGGTGTATTTATATACATTTTCCTTGTCTTTATATATCTCAAGACAAGGCTCTGCTACACCCGGCGAATAGGCTAGGGAAAGATCGCGTTGAGATGAGTATTTTTTTGTGGGAACAACGGCAATCTTGCCAGGCTGTGGCTTTGCATGATACACTAAAGCTTCGCGACGTTTACTTTCTTTACTCATAAATTATGCTTTTAGGCGAAATAAGAGCTTATTTAAACTAACTCCTTTTTGATTTCTAGTATTTTGTGAATCTTGGCATTGTATAGAAATTGGCGAATATTCTCAAATTTTTATACTTTGTCAGAACCACAAACTAATAAAAAACACTTTGAATTAACTATAAACAAGCTCTAACAAAAATAACGGTTCTTGCTGACGCTTCATTACTTTTGCAGCCTTCATTTTAATTTTTGAGGAATTAATATTTTGGCTGAGGCAAAAAACGTTAATCTCTGGAAGAAAACTATTTTTGTAAAAACTTGATATTACGCTCCAAACCGCTAAATTTCGTCCGTTTTACAGCTGATTTTTTAAAGACCTGCGAGAAAACTTCTTGAGTGATTTCTTCCCAATCTTTTTTTGTCATATCGAGCAGCTGCGGATTGGCGTTAAAAAGTGGCTCCTTGTGCGCTTTTGAAAATTTGTTCCATGGGCAAACGTCCTGACATATATCGCAGCCAAACATCCAGTCATCCATATTACCGCTGGCCTCTTCAGGAATGGCATCTTTGAGTTCAATGGTATAATAACTGATGCATTTACTTCCATCTACCACATAAGGCGCGACAATAGCCTGGGTGGGACACGCGTCAAGACAGGCGGTGCATGAGCCGCAGTGATCGGTAACCGGGTAATCATAATCGAGCTCCAGATCAATGATCAATTCGGCTATAAAATAGAATGAACCTACCTGTTTGGTCAGTAGATTACTGCTTTTGCCTACCCAGCCCAGACCGCTTTTTGCAGCCCAGGCGCGATCCAGCACTGGAGCAGAATCTACAAATGCACGACCGTGAACTTCACCAATTTCGGAATTTATATAATCAAGCAATTCTTTCAATTTGTCTTTGATCACAAAATGATAATCAGTGCCATAGGCATATTTTGAAATCTTATAAGTGTCATCAGTCTGCTTATTTTCGGGATAATAATTAAGCAGCATCGAAATCACGCTTTTTGAACCTGGAACAAGCTTGGTAGGATCAAGGCGTTTGTCAAAATGGTTTTCCATATATCCCATTTTGCCGTTGTGATTTTTATTGAGCCAAGATTCTAAACGGGGCGCTTCTTCCTCAAGGAATTCAGCTTTAGAAATGCCACAGGACATAAACCCAAGGCGAATGGCTTCGGATTTTATGAGTTGGGTGTTTTGGGTTTTGTTTGTCATGTTGAGCGTAGTCGAAACATTTAGGAAGGTTAAAGCTTATATTTATAATGACTTGCATTTCTACATTCTGCTAAAATTTGGAGTAAATCAAAATTACCTGAAATTAATGCTTTCTTCTTTGCTCTCGACCATCCTTTGACCTGCTTTTCAAACCGAATAGCTTGAAGCACGTCATTGAATTCCTGATGAAATTGGAGTTTTAAAGTTCTACGCCGAAATGTATAACATGTTTTGTTATAACCCGCTTTGTGCTCTTTAAGTCTCCTTTCCAAATTATTCGTAATCCCTGTGTAAAAAGAATTATCTGAACATTTTAAGATATATACGTAATATATGTACATGACGATTATTATCAAAGAAGCTTCGACTGCGCTCAGCCTGTAAGTGCTACCCTTATAGTACGATTTAATAAAAGCTATAGGACTTATGGTATTATTTCTTGCAGTAAATAAGATCTGCGTTAAAATTTATAACAAGTCTAGAAATAGTCCGTTTCACGCTCTTTAAGTGTATTCCAAATTTCGTAATCCCCGTTTAAAAAGAATCGCCGAACATTTTAAGATATATACGTGATGTAAATATATGGC
The DNA here is from genome assembly GCA_038199845.1 of Flavobacteriales bacterium. Taxonomy (GTDB): domain Bacteria; phylum Bacteroidota; class Bacteroidia; order Flavobacteriales; family Flavobacteriaceae; genus Leeuwenhoekiella. The sequence continues at coordinate 2,258 of JBBPYO010000543.1, read as the reverse complement.
GATTATTGAGACAAGGGGCTTCGACTGCGCTCTCCCTGACCGATTACTCTTTTTTCAAATTCCAAGAACGCATTCTTCGGCTTTAAAGTAATCAAGGGTAATATCTCGATTGGTGTGTTCTTTTTCAGAATTTTAAAGTTAAAAATCAATTCGGCCACGGCCAAAATCATCTCATACATAGCAAAATTATTGCCAATGCACATACGAGGACCTGCACCAAAAGGAAAATAATGGGATGAATATTTAAGCGTATTTCCTTCCGCGAAGCGCGATGGGTCAAAAGTATCTGGAGCTTCCCAAAAATCAGGGTGTTTATGAATCTCCTGTATGGAAAATAAAAGTCTGGAAGCAGCGGGAATTTGCATTCCTCCAAATTCATCTTCCTCAATATTCATTCGGTCTATAAAATAAGCGGGAGGATATAAGCGCAACGATTCTTCAATAACCTGTTTGGTATAGGTCAACCCTTTTAAAAAGGACAACAAATCGGTCGTTTTTGCCTTCATTTCGGCGATTTCCTCATAAACCTGTTGCTGAATATCTTGGTGCTGCGCCAGCAGTTGGCTGGTAAACGTCAGTGCGTTTGAAGTGGTTTCATGTCCTGCTGTAAAAAGAATCAGGATTTCATCAACAAGCTGTTTTTCGCTCATCGCTGCACCATCCTCGTAGCGCGCGTCAAGTAACATATCGAGCAAATCATCATGTCGCTTGTTGCTTTGCCGTCTTTCCAGTACCAATTTTATTAATATCGCACGCGCTTCATCTGTATAATTTGTATGCTTCTTGATCTGCCCGCTCCATTTAAACCACCAGCCTTTATAAGGTTGCCGTAATTCGCGTACCAACATTTTTTGCGTAGCTTCCGTAATGTGCTGCAATCTATTTATTTCATTTGCACCAACTGCACTACTAAAAAGTGATTTGACAACCGTCTGAAATGCCAGATCATTAAATATGGGGAAAATATCGATATTTTTACCCGTTTTTATGCGGTTAAGCTCCGTTTTTATGGCTTCTTCAATACGGTCCAGCAAATTATAAAGTTGTTTTTTATGAAAGGCCGGCTGAATTAATTTACGCTGTTTGCGCCAATGTTCCCCTTCCGCTGTTAGAAGTCCGTTGCCCACATATTTCGCTACATCTACAGTTTGAATGGGTGATTTTGAATAATTCTTTTGATTTTTTTGCAGCGCATGCTGTACAAAACCAGCATCACGGGAAAAGATAACCGATTTTCCAAAGCCTAAATTCAACTGAAATGTGTCGCCATGTTTACTAAAATTTTCAGCATGAAAAGGCAAAGGATTTTTCAAAATATCACCTGCGTGACGTAGAAATTGGATAGTGGAAACTTGCGGGATTTTGGTGGTTTTAATCATAAAACAGTTGTTTTTAGAACAAACCTCCTTGAATATTGTTTTTGACGCGGCCCAAATGTTTGTAGGCAGCGTCGGTGACTTCGCGTCCACGGGGCGTACGCATAATAAAACCTTGCTGTATTAAAAAAGGTTCGTAAACCTCTTCAATAGTCTCCGGACTTTCGGAAACCGCAGTGGCAATAGTGGTAATACCAACTGGGCCACCTTTAAATTTATCAATTATCGTCCGAAGTATTTTGTTATCCATCTCGTCAAGGCCGTGCGCATCTACATTCAAAGCTTCTAAGCTGAATTGAGCGATCGCTAAATCTATGGAACCATTACCCTTAATCTGGGCAAAATCCCGAACCCTCCGTAAAAGTGCATTAGCAATACGTGGCGTACCGCGGCTGCGACCAGCAATTTCAATAGCGGCGTCAAGTGCTATGGGAACATTTAATATTTCTGAACTTCGTTCTACAATGGTGGTAAGCAACTCTGTGTTATAATATTCTAAACGGGAAGTAATTCCAAAACGTGCACGCATAGGAGCGGTTAACAAACCAGATCTGGTAGTGGCGCCAATTAGCGTAAAAGGATTCAGGTTTATTTGCACGGTGCGCGCATTCGGCCCACTTTCAATCATTATATCTATCTTATAATCTTCCATCGCGGAATACAGATATTCCTCCACAATGGGACTTAGGCGATGAATCTCATCTATAAATAGCACATCGCGCTCTTCTAAATTAGTCAAGAGTCCGGCCAAATCACCTGGTTTATCAAGGACAGGACCGGAGGTTATTTTAATACTAACCCCCAGTTCATTGGCCAAGATATTCGCGAGAGTGGTTTTTCCTAAACCTGGAGGGCCGTGAAAAAGCGTATGATCTAAAGCTT
>JBBPYO010000542.1:0-13059 GCA_038199845.1 Flavobacteriales bacterium | reverse complement strand
GGCCTGGTGGCAGACCAAACCATTATCTATTTGACCTCAACCGCGATTGGGCATGGGCTACGCAAGTTGAAACGCGCCAGCGGTTAAAAATATATAACCAGTGGATGCCACAGATTCATGTTGATTTTCATGAACAAGGCATTAACGAACCCTATTATTTTGCGCCCGCGGCAGAACCTTTTCACGAAGTGATCACTGATTTTCAACGGGATTTTCAGACGGAAATCGGAAAGAACAATGCCAAGTATTTTGATAAAAACGGCTGGCTTTTCTTTACCCGCGAGCGTTTTGACCTGCTGTATCCCAGTTATGGTGACACCTATCCTCTTTATATGGGTGCCATTGGGATGACCTATGAGCAGGGCGGTGGCGGAATCGCTGGGCTGGGCATCAAGACAGATGAAGGTTATGTGCTCACGCTGGTAGATCGAGTTGCACATCATGTTACCACAGGCTTGGCCACGGTAGAAACCGCCTCAAATAATGTTGAAAAGTTGAACAGTGAATTTAAAAAATTCTTCAGCCCAAAAGATTTTGAATATAAAAGTTATGTGCTGAAAGGAAGTCCAGATCGGCTTGCCGCGCTTGCGCAATTAATGGATCGTCATGAGATAAAATATGGTTATGCCAATAAAGGTTCCGTTAGTGGCTTCAGTTATGGCGAGAACAAAAAAGGCAAAATGGATTATGAAAACGCGCTCGTGGTGAGTACAAATCAACCGAAAAGTACCATGATAAAAGTTCTTTTTGAACCCAATGCAGATTTATCTACTCCCATTACTTATGATATTACGGCATGGAGCCTCCCACAGGCTTATGGACTGGAAGCTGTGGCGAGTACTTCACTAATAGTAGCTAATGCTACCGCGCCCAAACTGGAAGCAATGATAACCGCAACTCCAAATGCGGCGGGTTATTTGAGCAAATGGGATAGTATGGAGGACGCTCGTTTTCTTGCTGCCTTGATCAAAAGCGACATCAAAGTACGCTTTACCTACAAACCTCTGGAAAATGACGGCAAAAAGTATGATCGCGGTTCGCTGGTCATTACCCGCAGTGATAATGCAAAAATGATCGATTTTGATCAAAAATTGACCGAAATCGCCAATAAACACAAACGTAGTTTAACCGCCACAATGACCAGTTTTGCCACTTCAGGACCCGATTTTGGTTCTGGTGATGTTTCCATGATCAATCAGCCGAAAGTGGGAATGCTTAAGGGCGATGGTGTTTCTTCACTCGCTTTTGGTGCAACATGGTATTTTTTTGAACAAGAGCTCAATTATCCTGTGCTTCCCATAAATACCGATGATCTTGCAGGTACAGATCTTCATGATTTTGATGTTTTGATCATGCCAAATGGGAATTACGGCACAGTATTGAATGATGATCTCACCGAAAAAATCAAATCTTGGATACGCGCTGGCGGAAAACTCATTGCCGTAGACGGCGCGATCCAAAGTCTGGCTGGCAAAGATGATTTTGGCATCAAAGAAAACGAGAGCAATGAAAAGAAGAAGGATAGTGTAGTAAAACTAATTCCTTTCGCGGAGCGTGAACAGGAAAGTACTAAAGAACTAATTACTGGCAGCATCTTTAAAACGCAGTTGGATAACACGCATCCATTGGCTTTTGGGTATGACGGCACTTATTTTAGCCTCAAATTGGGCAGTGATAGTTACTCCTTTTTAGAGGACGGTTTTAATGTGGGCTACATTAAAAATCCTGAAAATGTTGCAGGTTTTGCAGGTGAAGATGCACTAAAAAGCCTAAAAAACTCGTTGATCTTTGGAGAACAACGTATCGGCCGTGGTAGCGTTATCTATATGGTAGACGACCCGCTTTTTAGAGCCTTCTGGCAAAATGGAAAACTGCTTTTTACAAATGCTATTTTCTTTGTCAACGATAACTCATATTCTTTTTAAAATATTTAAATTATTTTATTGTGCCCATAATCTATTATGATCTTTTGCAAAGTACAGGCATTCTGCTTATCCTATTATTGTTGCGCTATTTAGTGGTACGCGTAGTCATTAAGCGGTTTCTAAAAGCTAACTTTGATATCACTCGTAAACAGATTACTGTAAAACTTGTTAATATATTCTTTTTTGTAATCCTGGCATTTTTTCTGGCCGCCATCTGGGGATTGACCGGCGCTGAAGTACTTACTTATGTTACTTCTGCGCTTACCATTCTGGGGGTGGCGTTTTTTGCACAATGGTCATTGCTGAGCAATATCACTTCAGGACTGATTTTGTTTTTCAACCATCCACTCAAAATAGGCGATTATGTGGCCATCCTTGATAAGGATTATCCCATGGAAGGCCGCGTGGAAAATATTACGCTCTTCTTTTTGCACCTGCGAAATAAAGATGATCAGGTTTTTACTTTATCAAATACGATCGTGGTTCAAAAAACCATGAGAATCTTAAAGCCAGAAGAGTTTTTTGAACATCAGCGCCAGAGCAAAAATAAAGAGATCAGCGAAGAAAATATGCTTTAGTAAATTGGTCGAAAATGGTTGATTATCGACCTATTTAAGTATTAAAATCGGCAGATGTAATTGTTTTCCAATTTTAATCAATCCGTGAGTTCTGAGATTTGCATTCCGGCTTTGTTGTCCTTTGCTCACAACAGACGATTTCGCAGCCCACTGATGATTTAATTTGAACCAAAACCAATACCCGGAAATTTATATATAGATACCTTTATGAGATAAGGCAACTATAGTTTTTGGAAATAGTAGTTATATACAGAACTTTTAATGGCTAGAAGATATGACCTTGGAAATATTGAAAAGAAGTGCGCGTTGAATCGTTGATCTTTAGGCTCGGTATTATATAATCGTGGAAATCCCAAGACATCATTAAATAAGTTAAAGTAAAAGGGAATAAAAAATAATATAGTAGTCAGAATCTAAAATCTATTAGTTGAATATCCTTAAAGTCTCCTATAAATTGAACAGATCTTAAAGATATCTGTAATCTTATATAACAATATTAGGCCACACTGATTGTGAGGGCGAATTATACCAATGGAAAAATGAAATCAGGATAAATACTTAATTTTAAAGAATAAATTAATTGCTTAATTAATTTTTGAAATTTAAAAGAATACTCTTGTTTTATAGGAGTCAAAATGATTTGCGGATTTAAATTATATCCCTAAAATTGTAATAGTAGTTTTTCTTTGTCATTCCCGCTAAAATTTTGAATCTGCCATTACCCATCGCTCATTCCATCGTTGATAAAGAAATGTTTTTAATAAAAATTCGGTTTTTGATCGCTTTTGGTTACTAAACTGCTTTTTCCCTGCCATCATCTTCAACAGCAATATCGGTCCAACTTATAAGAAATATATCTATAGCATAAATGATAGATACCTTAAGCGATGCGCAGTATTCGCATGTTGAAAAAACATCATATAAGTGCCGTTTTCCTCTACGGTAAAGGTATATTGAAACCAGAATAAACCACGTACTCCGTTCTAAGCGAAACTATCAGGATAGACCTTGCTTCTCTGGCGCACTTCTCATATTTAAAAACAGCTAAAAGTGCATTAAAATTGACCATAATAAGTCTGTTTTCCGTCAATATTCATAGATTTTGTAAATCCCAATTTATTGATTTAAATAAAAAACTAAAAACTTTAAGCGGACAACATATAAAAAGATGCCGTCGAGAACCATAAAAAAAAGGGACCGTAATTGGTCCCTTTTTTAATAAAACTAAACTATCATTATCATTCTTTTATAAGAAGTCGTTTCTGCTCTACAATTCCTTGATCACCTGAAATAGTGAGCATGTATACTCCGGCTTCGAGACTTTCAACATGCAGTTCGTAACGATTTCCTGATTTGACCTTTTCGGCATCAAAATTTAGAACGAGTCTTCCTCTAATATCGAATATAGCTATCTTGGTAATACTTTTTGTTGCGTTTGCAACTTCTAATGTTACCCGGGTTGTAGCAGGGTTAGGATACATGCGCGTGCCTAATAAAGTGGCCTCTAGCTCATCTGCGCCAACTTCACTTCTACCATCTACATTGATCTCAACAGTATTCTGATAAAGTACTTCTTTATCTCTTTTTACCGTCAAACTTACAGGATAGAAACCTGCTTTCTTAAAGGTATGTTTTGGACTGATCTCGGTAGAGGTCTGACCATCTTGGAATTCCCATAAGTAACTTAGCGAGGCATCTATATTAGCACGTTCATCGGTACCGTTGAAATCAACAGCTAACGGTGCTTGACCTATCCTAGGAGCCGCAACAATTCCACTACTTTGGTTTGCATTTCTCACACTCACATCGTCATAAATTGCCTCTGCAATTGTGCCATCTTTATGTGAGCTGGTCGCAAGACCTACCTGTATGGTCGCGTCCATACTTATTATTGCACTGCTCACCTGCGTCCAATTACCGTTAGTTTGGGAAATGTAACCCGTAAAGGTATTTCCTGTTCGCACAAGTCGTACGTAATGAGGAAGCGCAGTATTTGGCAGTATTTTTGGCGTATTACTGGTAGATCCTGAATTGGTGGTGCTCCTGCTTTGAAAGCCATAACCGTAGTTACCGGCTCCAGAGTACGTAGGATCTGGCGCTAGGGTCATGAATGCATGTTTAGCTCCCGCTGCAGTACTTGCGCGCATCATCACACCTGCTTTGGTCCAGTTTGCTATTTTGCTCAGACCTTTGACACGAGCAATAATCTCACCATCTCCAGTAAGTTGACGATACACAAAGTGGAATTCATCCTTTCCTCCCCATATATCTGCTCCGGAAGCACTCACGTTAAATTGACCATTAAAGAAGCAGGTACTACCAGCTTTTCCTACGGCGCCTACATCTTCAGATGACCATGGCTGTGGTACAGCGCTGCAGCCCATTGCTTCAATTATAACCTCTTCGGTATCTGCCAGACCTTCCCCATCGGTAACTCTTAAGCTTACATTGTATATACCTGCTGTGGCAAATACATGTTTAGGATTCTTCAATGTGGAGATTGTTCCGTCCTTAAAGTCCCAACGATAGCTTACGATAGCTTTATCGTCTGTTGAACCAGCGCCGTTAAAGCTTACTTCATATGGAGCTGTGCCCATTTTTGGAGTAGCCGAAATAGCTGCTATAGGAGTTTCGTTCAACGATGTACCCTCTATCGCAATACCTGATATCGTTGATTTATCAACACTCGCAGGAAGGCTTAGATTCAACACGCCATCTGTAACGATAATATTATAGAACGATAACTTGGTTGGCCTATTATTGAATTCTTTGAAGATGTCAAAGTTATCCTTGACTAAATTTCCTTCTATAAGAATATCAAAAATACGCTTACCTGCGGTTGCCTTACCTCCTTTTTTGCCCCACCACAATTCGGCATGGTAGGTACTTATGGTATACGTACCATTAGGAACTGGAATCGTATAGGTAAGTGTACCCTTGTCGACCCCAGGACCACGCTCGGTACGATATAATGACGATACTGGTGCGCCTGTATCATCGTAAGTATAATTACCACTGTAGATAGAAGGCGTATTCTTATCGGCTACAAAAGTGTGCCCTTCAAGGGTGACATTCGTTGAACTTCCTGCATTGATATACATGGCAATATCAGTCGCAACGGGACCTTCACTTACTTCAATGGTCAAGCTTGTTTGATCGCTCAAGCCAGCTGCATCTGTTACTGTAAGTGTTACAGGATACGTACCAGCTTCTGTAAAAGTATAGCTAGGACTCACTTCGCTGGTGGTTACACCGGGCTCAAACTGCCATAGATAACCTGTCACTTTAGAATCATCTGTAGAAGCTGAGGCATCAAAGCTCACCAATAATGGTGCGTTACCTGATTTTGGCGTAGCCGAAGCTATCGCGACCGGTTTCTGATTGATCACATTTTCTATGGCGATACCTGAGATACTTGCTCTGTCAACTGACGCCGGAAGATCTATATTCAAAATACCATCAGTCACGATCACATCATTAAAGTTGAGCCTTATTGGATTATTATTGGACGCTTTGAAGATATCAAAATTGTCACGTACCAATTTATTCTCTATAAGGATGTCAAAGACACGTTTGCCCGCTCCACTGGAATGGCCGTTTTTACCCCACCACAGTTCATTATGATACGTCTGCACTCTATAGGTTCCATTGGGAACCGGGATTGCATAGCTCAATGTTTCCAGACTTTCGGCAGATCCGCGTTCGGTTTGGTATAAAACCACTGTACTTGCTTTAGGATTAGCATAGGTATGTGCGCTGTTATAAAGATTCGACAAAGCCAGATCACCTACAAATTCCCGTCCTTCAAAGTTTACATTTACACTACTACCAGTGTTTAGATAAAGCGCAACATCTTCATTTCCTCCAGATTGTTCAACCACAATCTCTATGTTAGAAGTAGTGTCAGTAAGACCGTCTTCATCGGTAACAGTGAGACTCGCAAGATACGTGCCGGCAGCGGTGAATGTATGCTCTGGGTTCATTACCTCAGCAGTGCCACCATCTCCAAATATCCAGGAATAGCTTGCTATACCACTGTCATCTGTACTGTTGTTTCCGTTAAAATTCACCAGTAAAGGAGCAGTTCCTCTTAGGGGAGTCGCACTAGCGACAGCATTGGGAGCTACATTTTCTGGACTTACCACAATAGTTACGGTGGCTGTATTTTTCAATCCCTCTGCATCCTCCACTTCAAGGCTTACCGCATACTCCCCAGCTTCGCTAAAGGTATGGGTAGGATCTTGAGCGGAAGAAGTAGAACCGTCCTTAAAGGTATATAGATAATTTACGATCCCTTTATCATCGGTTGAATTGCTTCCGGTAAATGATACCTCAAGAGGTGCATTCCCAGTTAATGGAGTCGCTGCAACCACTGCCTTAGGCGCTTGATTTATGGGTTTTGCAACCGATAAAACTTCAAGTGCTGCCAGTTTTGGCTGATCTATACCGCCCACATTACTTAATGCTGAGAAATTGATACTAAGTTGGCCATTGCTTACGGTAACTTCAAATGTTTTTACCACTTCAGTTTGAGGACCGGCATCTGCATTGATATCATAGTTGTTCAATATCAAGTTACCGTTCATGGTCACATCAAACACACGTTTACGTGCACCTCCAGCGCCACCTCCGTTGGCGCCCCAATAAATTTCGGCAAAGTATAGATTAACCGTGTAGTTTCCATCAGGAACTGCAAGTGCATAATCAAATACACGTGAGTCTGAACTCCTTTCGGTCTTAAATAAAGTAGAGACCGTTGCCGCAGTATTTGAGAAAACCTTCCCGCCCACAAAATTACGGTCTGAGGCAAAAACCTCCCGGTTATATACCACTTCCGGTCCACCGGCATTGATGCGCAGGGCAAAATTCTCTTCAGAATCAACCTCCCGCACAGTTATCGCAATTGTATTACTGGCAGTAAGTCCTTCAGCATCTGTAACCTCTAGACTCACCCCATAAGTACCGGGTTGCGTGAAGGTATAACTGAAATCTGCCGAGGTTGCTACAGTTGCTCCTGCAATCGTCCATTTATAAGCAGTTATTGCTTTATCATCTGTAGAATTGCTTCCAGTAAAGACCACATTAAGCGGTGCATCTCCCTGCGTTTTATCCGCTTGGGCAATAGCTACCGGTGCAGTATTGGCTCCGGTAACATTAATGATCAGATCATCAGAATTAGAAAGTCCATCTGCATCTGTTACCGTAAGTACAACATTGTAACTTCCTTCTTCATTAAATAAGTACTGGAAATTAGAGACGTTTGAAATTTCAACATTTTCAAGTGTCCATTTGTAATTAGCAATAACACCAGAATCATCGCTTGATCCTGAACCATCAAAACTTACAGTCAATGGGCTAGTACCCGAAGTTGTGTTTGCATTAGCTACAGCTATCGGTGCGATTGCACCGCCACCCACACTATTGACCTGAACACTCCTTTGTACTACATTATTGAGACCTTCGGCGTCCTGTACGGTAAGTTTTACCTGATAAGTTCCAGGGTTATTATAGCGATGAGTAGGGTTGCTTTGATTAGAGAAATCACCATCCCCAAAATCCCAAACATAACTCATAATCCCCTTATCATCTGTAGAATTGTCCCCCACAAAATAAACATCCAGCGGGGTATTCCCTACAAATGGCCCACCACCTATGATCGCTATTGGTGCTGTATTATCCAATCCTACGGTTATTGTAAGTGTAGCTACTCCAAACTGACCTTCTTCATCTTCAGCGACCAAGACGACCGTATAATTACCTTCCTGTGAGAACACATAAGATGGATTTGCTTCGTCTGAAGTTTCTCCGTTACCAAAGTTCCAGAAATAATTGACCACTTCTGTATCGTCTGTAGAGTTGCTTCCGGTAAACTGTACCGCCAATGGAACATCTCCCGAAGTCACATCTGCTTCAGCTACAGCAATTGGCGCCGTGTTTGCTGGTAATATTGAAATTAGTAACATATCAGAAGTGCTGCTTAATCCCTCATTGTCTGTTACGGTAAGCGTAACTTCATAGTTACCATCTTCCTCAAAAATATATTCCGGGTTCACAACTTCTGCGGTATCTCCGTTTCCAAAATCCCAATAATAGCTTTCAATACCGTCATCATCACTTGAGGCATCTCCCGTAAAGCTAACAGTCAACGGTGCTTTACCAGTTGTCATATTTGCAGATGCGATGGCCGTTGGTGCATTGTTGACAAGTTCACTATCTATGATCTCCAGACCAGACAGCATAGGGAAGTCCTTCCCACCTACACCGGTTTCAGAGGATAAATTGAGGTTTACAAAACCATCATTTACAGTTATTTGAAAAGTTTTTGCAACTGGGGTCTGCGGCCCTACATCTGCGTTAATATCATAATTGTCCAAAATAAGATTATCTTCAAGATTCACATCAAAAATACGCTTGCCTGTACCTCCTGTGCCACCTCCTACTGCGCCCCAATAGATTTCGGCAAAGTGAAGCGTTACGGTATAATCACCATTTGGTACCGGTACTGCATAACTAAAGGTCTTGGCTTCGCTTCTTTCTGAACTATGGAGTACTGGGAGTGGCGCTTTTGTATTAAAGAATGGTAATCCACCGGTGAAATAAACATCTTTTATAAATTTATTCCCATCATAATTTACGGTTGGACCACCCGCGTTGATGCGCAGCATATAAGCCGATGGATCTGTTACAATAAGGTCTACCTTAGAATTGACTTTTATTCCATTTAAATCTGTAGCAATAACCTTTACAGTATAGACTGTCTCTGCATCTGCAGGTGCATTACCCTGAAAATTCCCTTTCTCATCAATGCTCATCCAAATTGGAAGCTCTGATCCATCTGCAAGAGTTGCAGAAAAAGACAACTTGTTTCCTGGATATCCCTTCTCAAAATAACCCGAAAGTTCGCTGTTAAATGATGTTCCCACATTTACAAACAAATCTTCAATAGGCAGGGCACTGGGTTGCGCTTCCGGTCTAATATTTATAAAATAAAAGGTGTTATCATTCCAGTCACAATTCGCTGATCCTGCGCCACAACCGTTCTGGATAAAATCCTGCAGCATAATGTACTCGTCAGGAATTATATTCCCATCACGGTCTTTTGCTTTATAGACCCTTAAACCCAATAGACCAGGTTCTGCACCATTTATATTATTACCTCCACTGGTGAGATAATTGGCAATGGCAATCCTAAAGGAGCCGTTGATTGAATTGACCTGATCTGAATTGATCTGACCATTTTTTTGTGGTAGAAGGGTCTGATAATAATCGATGGTGTGTCTAAAATCTATTCCTCCTACAGTTCCCGTACCTTTTACAGCAACAAAGCGTGCATTATCAGCGCCTTTCCCGTGGAGTGCAGAAAGCTGTATACCTATTACAGGTTTGGACTTATCTGCCTGTACAAAATTTGATGAAAGAATAAGATCCCCTTCATAGCCTGCATCTATATTTTCCGCTTTGGGATAGGATGCGCTGGGACTAGTAGGTTGATTGTTCGGTGGGGTAATTGTGCCGTTCTGATTGACGATACTTCGCATCGATGATGTAAAACCAAAAGCATCAAAAACTTGTTGTGCAGTAATTTCATCACCTCCTTCTGGTTGGGGTGCAAACCCACCATTTAAAGTTGCAACGCTTTCTGCCCCATTATCGGCATTTGAAGTAATGGTAATACTTTCTTTGAACAAGGCACTACGACCATTTGTTGTAGAAGCGGTTATTCTTAGTTTCAAATCGCGTGAAGCTCCCGGAGCAATACTTAATGGGAGACTTACCTCTCCTAAATTGTTAAGAATCGTATAAGTATAATCCCTGGTATCTGATATCTGAATATCTGAAATGATTAAGGTCCCCGTACCTTTATTGTTCAACCTCATGGTATTCGTATCATGGGTGAGTGCGGTATTGGGAGCATCACCACTGGTATTTGGATTTCCTATCCTATAAAAAGTATAGTAATCATCTGCAGGAAAACCACGTTGCGTGCCCGGTATTTTAGTCATGTTTTCCATATAGAGGATCGCACCAGAAGGCTCCTCTATACTAAAGGCAATTGTTTTAGCGGCCATATTTCCATTACCATCTTCTGCTTCTATCAGTATGCTGTGCTGTCCTGCGGTGGTAATTGTAAATGGTTCAGTGTATGCAACTGCAGGTGCGTCATCTATACTGTACTCCAAGCGATTTATGGAACCGCTGCCGCTTCTGTCTTCCGCTGTAAGCGTAATCGCTACCGCACCCTTATAAACATTTTCTTCAAACATCAAACCGTCTAAAGTTGCCGTTATACTAGGTGGCAATAGGTCTGTATTCACAGGTGCAATTCGTATATAATTAGGCTTCGCATTCGTACCTCTTTTGTTAAGCGATAGTCGCAAGGTTCCGTTTGTGACATCCACAAGACGTGTACCTTCAGCATAAATCAGATTGTTAGGGTTATTGTTCTCCTGATCAAAATCTACAACGGTGATTCCATTTACGTCAAGTACATGATTACTGTCTCTAAATTCATTCTCGCCAACACTGATATTCACAAAATAGCTACCATTAGGAAGATTGACCTTCCAATCTCTCAAAGGATAGTCAGCTGTTGTCCTGTGACCGATTATGTTAAATGTTTTTAGTAATGGATCATCATTGACGCCAGTATTTCTATTTCTGGCATTCACACCTGCACTTGCAGGTGTATCAGTATTAGGAATAACCCACCCGTATTCTATGGTGCCCAAATCAGTATTCTGCGCTGCAAAAGGTTTACCGATGTCATCAATATATCCCTCTGGAGAGACTTCTACATCTTCTGGACTTTGGAAATTGAACTGGTAAACATAAATAACTTCATTGGTTATTTTTAGGTTTATAGTTAGGCTGGCGCTCGAGTAATTAGTTGAAGATGCGGTTACTATCGCTTTATAATTGCCCACAGCAAGACCTTCAGGATTGATACCGACCTTAAATGGATTATCAAATTCAAAATTCTCAGGTAATATGACCCAGTCCTCGGTTGCGTCAAGACGAGTTTCCGAAGCACTTACAGGACCGGCAACGCTTAAGGTCACTTCCTGCGCGGAAATATTCTCTTCATTTACAGAAATATTAAAGTCTAAGTTTTCCTTATCGAAACCAAAGGCAAGGAGTGCATCTTCAAATGGAACAACATTGTCCATTATGAACATATAATCTTGATAATCCCCGTTTGAAGCATCTTCAAAAGTGATCAGATAACTGTTCGGGATGATATTTCCCTGTCTGTCCTTATTGGGATAAACACGCGATCTGTGCGCAACACCGCTTGGCTCATTTAATATGTCTTCGGTGTAATTAAATCTGTTAAAAGATTTAGACTCAACAAAGAAACCAAAAACGGCCCCCTGTGGATCGAAATTCACTGAAGTTTCACCAGATTCCAATGGGGGATACAGAGTTTGCGCATTGGCCAGCCCGTCTTGCAGAACGCCTATTTCCTGCTTAAATATCTCCCCATTATTAGTATACCATCCAAATGGAAGTGCTTCTGCGGGAGAATACCTACCCACTGGAGTGATTGTTACGGGGCTTTCAGCATTGAGTTTAACCCAGCGCTCTACCTCTATTTCATCCGCTATAGGCTCAGGATCTGTGTTGTTTGCCAGACTGGTCCAGCCAACGTTCAGACCTATGCCTAACGTATTGACCACATCCTGTAATGGTGGCTCCCCGCCGCCTTCAAAGCCACTTTTCTTAAGACCATATAGGCCTATTTGCAGTTGAAGGTTTTCCTCATCATTACTGTTTATTACTAAAGTTGCATCCTGATACCCTATACTAGACCCATCAAGATCTGGCGCATAAGTTACCGTATATTCAAGGCTGTTGCCCGGTGCAATATTTTGCGCACCTGATGGAGCCACTGCATCAAATTGATCAGCAAAATTTCCGCTGATGGAAGCGCTTGTTATAGTGAGGACTTCAGAACCATCATTGGTAACAAGTAATTTTTTTGATTGACTTTGCTGACCTTGTGTATTAACAGTGGTCTCAAATATCAGTTCCTTGGGATTAGCCGCAATCAGGGCACCTGGCTGCGCGGGGTCTGATGCCCGTAAAAGTGTCAACTGTGGAAGACTACTGCCATCCCTATCGTATTCTGAGACATATAGGTTCCCCGTACGTGGATCCTCAACCACTTCTATAGGATCATCAAAACCTCCTAGGCCAGCTACGGAATTGTAACTATAGGCGATATCACCATCATTTCCGGGATCCAGTAACAATAAGTTGTCCTGTCCGCTGAATTGCACAACCATGATCAGCCCATTTAGCTTTCCACCGAAAGCATCACTTTGATACTCTATAACCCCGTTTGGCGATTTGTTGAAATCAAAGTCAAAGGCAGGTTGAGCATAATTAGGATCTGGCTGAACGCTGAGAGGATATTTGGTAACATCCTTGTGTTCTTTTACTTGTCCAGGTAATCCACTATACAAGGTTCCGCCATGGTTGAGCACAAATTCTCCCCTGTAAGGGTTGGGATGACCGTGATACGTACCACCTTTTGTCTTAAACAACCAGTCTTT
>JBBPYO010000541.1:0-11729 GCA_038199845.1 Flavobacteriales bacterium | reverse complement strand
ATACTGATCTGAACCTTTGGTTGCCGTGGCCAGATCGATCGCCGATTTAAGATTGGTCTTCGAACCTACAGCATAATTGCCCGGTTTGCTTCCTTCGTCTGCACTGTTGTATAATGTGCTTGCAGAATCAATGGCTGTTGTGATATTGGCTGTATCAGGATTAAATACCTGCTGGCCATCGTCGTTGTTACAAGCGGTCAAACTAAGGAAGGCCATAATAAAGGGCAACCACAATAAACTGTAATTTTTTTCTATTTTCATCGCTTTGATTATTTTGCTTTTGAAACATTCTTAAAACACTCTTTAAAAGCTGGAAATAAGTATTTTTATAATGTATATTTTTTAGTTGACCTTTCGGGCAGACCAGACTTGTCTTCAATAAAATCTAATCTTATTCAGAAACCTATAAGTGTCAGCGGAATTTTAGATGTAATATTTTAAAACAGGCTTCGGGAATTTTAAAATATTTTCTACTGCATATTTTTTTAGCTTGCTTGACAGAGAAATGCAACACTGTTTCAAAATCATCTATTTTTAATCCAATAAATTATTGGTAGAACGTTCACTTTGGGGTATCGGGAAAAAGGTGTTTGTTTCGAAATTAAAGTTCGGTATATCTTTGAGCGCATCGCTGGCATAGGCGCTTCCGTAACGGATAATATCGTAAAAGCGACCAAATTCCAAAGCCAGTTCCGACCTTCTTTCACGGCGGATGATGTTTCTGAGCTGCGACTGATCGGTTGTTGTAATATCCGGCAATAGGCCGTCAGGCACCGTGGTGTTTCCAAGGGAATCATCGTACAGGTAACTTTCGCGCGCCCGTTTTCTGATTTTGTTCAAAGGGATCAATGCCGCTGCACCGTTGCCCAGTTCGTTCAGCGCTTCGGCCTCGATCAATAGAACGTCGGCAAAACGAATGGCCTCCACATTGAGATTACCGTCGCCCTTTATTTCTATGGGCACTTCAGAAAGAGGCTGTACCTGCTTTTTGGATAGATAACCGGTATTCGACCAACTGGGATCAAATTCCATATCAAAATAGGGATGACCGACACGTGCAACAGTATAATCCAAACGTGGGTCATCCACACCATCAGCGGTCTGCTCAAAATTATCGACAAGGTTCTGGGTGGGCTGAAAAAAACCGTATCCATTCAATGCGCCGCGCGGAGCAAATGCTTGGTTGAGTCCACTTCCTTGTTTTGGGCTGAGTCCAGAAGTATGTAAAATAGAAAAAATGACTTCGGAATTATTTTCGGTGGTTGCATAGAAATTATCGGTAAATTTTTGGGTAAGGGAATAGATGCCCAAATCTTCCACTTGTTTAGCGGCGGCGGCGGCCAATTCATACTTTTTTTCAAATAAATAAGTTTTGGCCAATAAGGAAAGAGCAGCGCCTTTTGTGGCCTTGCCAAAATCGCTCCCATCCCAACTTGTGGGCAACGCCGCAGCGGCATCTATACAATCTGTCTCAATCTGGGCGTAAATTTCTGCTTGCGGTACTACCGGGGCAGCAAGGTTGTCGGCTGTGGCGACCTCAAGGCGCAGCGGGATATTGCCATAACTGTTAGTCAACGTGAAGTAATAATAGGCCCTTAAAAATTTCGCCTGACCAATAATCACCGCTTTATCTTCATCAGGTATTTCCTTGTTCTCATCCGTAAGCCCGCCGAGCACAAAATTCGCTTTGGAAACCCCATCGTAATACCTTCCCCACACCGATTCTACCGCGGCATTGCTGGTTTGTATATTAAAATTATTGATATTGTCAATATCAGCCTGATCTCCCGGTAAGCTGCCCTTTACTGCATCATCAGAGGACACATCGCCAAGTACCCAGATCTGGTTTGAGAAGGCATCCGTATAGCTTAATGGAACATAGACGGCTGTCAGTGCTGCATTGGCATTGGCAAGTGAGGTAAAATATTGATCTGCCTGATACGTCCCCAGAATGGGTTGATCCAAAGAATCTGAGCAACCGGCGCCTAAAAAAACCAGTGTTCCCATTATGCCGATATGGATATATTTTTTGATCATTTTTTCTACTTTTAGAGGTTAAAAGTTGGCGTTTAACCCAACTGTAAAGGTGCGGGCGGAAGGATAAGTGCCCCAGTCAATACCTACCGCCCGAACACCATCCCCGGCCGAATTACCGTTAGTGTATATTTCAGGATCGATGCCGGTATATTCGGTTATGGTAAAGACATTCTGTGCGCTCACAAAAACCCTTACGCTGGAGAATTTCAGCAGCTTTGATGTATTTTCGCTCAACGTATAGCCCAACTGTATATTTTTAAGCCGTAAATAAGAGCCATTTTCTAGAAATCGACTGGACGGACGTTTATTGTTGGTCGCGCCATCCCAAGATAAACGGGGGAACTCGTTTGTGCTTCCCTCGCCATCCCAGCTTTGGGTGGCGATACGTTCCGTGATATTAAAGGCACGATAAAACCCTTCGATATCCGTGTTTATCTGATTGTATATTTTATTGCCGTAAACCCCTTGAAAGAAAAGGCTTATATCAAAGTTGGCGTAAGAACCATTAGCGGTAAGGCCATAGGTAAAATCTGGAATCGATTTTCCCACAAAGCTGCGGTCGTTTTCATCTATCACGCCATCCGGTTCGCCATTGGGACCACTCACATCTCTAAACATCACATCGCCCGGTTTTATGCCCGGTCCCTGGTAAGCATGGGTAAATATTTCCTGCTCGTTCTGAAAAATACCTTCCTGCTGAAGTAAATAGAAAGAACCTATGGGATGGCCAACGGCCGTACGTGTCGCAAAATAATTATTGTCGATGCGGGCACCCACTAAAGGAGCACCGCCCGCTAAGGAAATCACTTCGTTGGTCACGGTTGCAAAGTTACCGGTAACATCATATTTGAATTTGTCATTGATATCACCTCTATAATTCAGTTCCAGTTCAAAGCCCTGATTGCGAATTTTACCGGCATTGACGAACGCACTGGCCGTACCGCCCGCACTTGGTGGTGCCTGCGGCTGCAGCAATACTCCCGAGGTATTTTTCACATAATAATCTGCAGATAGGGAAAGTGCATTGTTGAACACATTAAGATCCAGCCCCACGTCTGTCTGAGTACTTGTTTCCCACCGTACATTCGGATTTCCCAAGGTGTTGATAGCATTGCCCTGATTATTGGCCCCTCCAAAAGGGTAATATCCCGAACTGGAAACGAGTGTGGCATAACTGTAATTGCCAATTTCCTGATTGCCCAACTGACCAATACCCGCACGGATCTTCAACAAACTGATTGCGGTCACATCTTCCAGAAATGCCTCCTGATCCAACCTCCAACCGATGGAGCCCCCGTAAAAATTTCCGTATCGATCGCTGGGATCTAATCGCGATGAACCATCGCGCCTGAAATTGAACGTAGCCAGATATTTATTATCGAAAGCATAGTTTATACGGCCGAACAATGAAAACAGCGCCCAGTGCGTTTCATTTCCCCCGTTTTGTTGAATGCCCAATCCATTGTCCAGATATTGAAAAGCAGGATCTTGATCTGAGTACAATGTGCGAGAGGCACCCTGTTGACGGGTGTTGCTTTTAACAAGTTCGCTCCCTGCTAAAAACTGAAATACGTGATTCTCGTTAATTGTTAAATCATACGTGGCGGTATTGGTCCAGTTATAGTCAAACTGGGTACTATTGGATTGCGCCAGACTGTTGGGCGAATTTAAAAAACGGTCTATGCCCCAGGTAGCAAAAAACTGTTTATAATCAACGATTACGAAATTAGTGCCAAAATCGCTCCTTATCTTAAGATTTTCAATGGGATTGAGTTCTATAAAGACGTTGCCCAACAGGGAATATTCATGAAAATTACGATTATAGTTATCCGCATATCCCACGGGATTGAGTCCATCGCCAAAAAAACCTGGATTTTCCGGTAGATCCACAAACTGGCCGCTATCATTGTAAACCGGAGTTGCTGGTGTTCGGAATAATGCGTACCGCAAAACGCTGGCACCAGGATTGCCGTCTCCAAATCCGTCACCGGAAGAACCTACCTGACGGTTTTTGGAATATCCCAAGTTCATATTGACGCCGACCGTAAACAGTTTAGAAAGTGTGCTGTTGATGGATGTACGGAGATTTAGGCGATCAAAAGAGGAATTTCTGATCAAGCCTTCTTGATTAAAATAATTTGCAGAAACAATATAAGTGGTATTGTCGCTACCACCACTTATGGAAGCCTGAACGTTACTAATGGGTGCCGGTTCCAAAACCTCTCTTTGCCAATTCACATTGGGCAAACCTGCAATAATATCGTCAGGTATAAGTGCACGCCCATCGTTGGTCGCTGCGATATTAAAGGCGTTCACATATTGGGCGGTATTGGCCATATTTATTAAATGCTGTGAAGTCTGGATACCCGTATATCCATTTATATTCACTTTGACTTCGCCCTTTTTACCTTTTTTAGTTGTAATGATCACGACCCCGTTTGCTGCCCTTGCACCGTATATAGCCGCTGATGAGGCATCTTTCAGCACGCTGATGTTCTCAATATCGTTTGGTGATATCTGATCGATCCCGTTCTGTGTGGGCACTCCATCAATAATGTATAACGGGTTATTGTTGTTGATCGTTCCCACACCGCGAATGCGAATATTGATACCGCCGCCAGGAGCACCGCTTGACTGTGTTACTGAAACGCCTGCCGCTTGACCCTGTAATATCTGGTCTGCACCACCTACCGGTAGTGCAGATATATCACTACTATTAACGGTGGAAACAGCTCCTGTAAGATCTGACTTTTTCTGCGTGGAATATCCCACTAATAGAACCTCATTCAGCGCATTTAGACTGGGCGCCAACTGAATCGTCATGAGTGCATCGAAAATAGCCGCTTCTGAAACTGTTTCATAACCCAGGCTTTTTATCTCAAGTACAGCTCCATTTTCCGCCATGAGTTTAAATTCGCCATTAAAATCGGTGATAGTGGCCACCGTTGTTCCGATCACCTGCACCGTAGCGCTTATAAGGATTTCGTTCGTTTCACTATCGACCACCTTTCCTTCGATCATCTTTTCCTGCGCATAACTCAATAGATTCATACAGAGAAAAAGAAAAGTGATCCTGACCAACTTCCATCTGGGTTTTAAAGTAAAAATCATCATAAGCCTATAGATTAAGGTTTCTATTTATTGGTCAATAACATATACTCGTAAACAAGTGGATGAAAGACAACAACATTGGCAATAATTTTAAAAGGACACTTTTTAGACAATTATTTTAAACATTGAATCATCTGAGATACGCTCTAATTTTAAGTCTTTTATTATTTAAAAAGTATGCTTGAAAAAGAAAATTGTGAAAGAGTGCTCCTATAAAAGTAGATTAATAAAATTGATATGACACACTTATTTCCAGCATTTTAACCTAAATTTTAAATTAGGCTATATATAAATCAATAATCTAGTCACGATTAGTATCAAGTATAAAATAGATGTAGAAGCTTGTGAAAGTTGTTTTCCAAAGGTCCTGTAATTTTAGAATTCCGTTAGAGCTAACACAGAAGTTGTTGAATAACCATTTTGTGTTATTTTAAAAGTATATCTAAATATTATGGACGTTTTATTTTGGTAGATTTTAAAGCCAGTTTAATGAGGTAATCTACTGAGCTGTCATTTCTTTGATAGAGTTAGAATATTTAATGCAATTTCCATTATGGATGTGGGGAATGGTGTTTTCTTAAACTCTAAAAAAAGTAGATTTTAGTCACGTTGGATGAGTTTTGGCTCAGTCTATTTTAAAACGCTTACTTTCCGATGCAAAAGTTAGCAAATATATTACCAAGTAGCTCATCGTTAGTCACCTGCCCGGTAATCTCACCGAAATGATATAAAGCCTGTCGAATATCTATAGCAAGTAGATCTCCCGTAAGACCACTATTTATTCCTTCTTGTACTCTTTCAATTTCTTCCAAAGCTTTGAGCAAGGCATCATAATGACGGGAATTGGTGACCAGGGTTTCATTATTGCGCAGCGCACCCGTATTTACAAAATTGAGTAATAGTTGCTGAAGTTCATCAACGCCCAAACCCATTTTGGCAGAGAGCATAATATAAAAAGAGTCTTTTATTTGACTTAACGTATTTTTTAGAAGTTGTTTATCTTCTTCGGAAAGCTGATCGACTTTATTGGCGACAATGACCAGATTCTTTTGGGGATATTTATTCTTGATCGTTTCAATTTCAACCTGAAATTTAGAATTTGAAACTTGGAATTTTAATGCGTCAAACATATAAATAACAACCTGCGCCTGACTAATTTTCTCAAAAGTCTTTTTGATTCCCAAGCCTTCAATAACGTCAACCGTTTCGCGGATCCCAGCCGTGTCTATAAAACGAAAACCAATCCCACCAATCGATATTTCATCTTCAATCGTATCGCGCGTGGTCCCGGCAATATCGCTCACAATGGCGCGCTCTTCATTAAGGATTGCATTGAGTAAAGTAGATTTTCCCACATTCGGTTCGCCCACAATGGCGACCGGAATTCCGTTTTTAATTACATTTCCGGTGGCAAACGAGTCAATAAGGCGTTTGAGTACACGAGTGATTTTTGTAATCAGTTGTTGAAAATGTTCCCGATTGGCGAACTCCACATCCTCTTCTGAAAAATCAAGCTCAAGTTCTATAAGCGAGGCAAAATCAAGTAATTCCTGCCTTAAATTGGCAATTTCGGCACTAAAACCGCCGCGCATCTGCTGCATCGCGATCTGGTGCGAACCTGCATTATCACTGGCAATAAGATCGGCCACAGCTTCGGCTTGGCTCAGGTCCATTTTGCCGTTAATAAATGCACGTAGCGTGAATTCGCCTGCTTTTGCGGCACGGCAACCTTTCCGAAGTAATAATTGGAGTATTTCCTGCTGGATATAAGAGCTTCCATGACAGGAAATTTCAATCGTAGGTTCTCCGGTATATGATTTTGTTCCTTTAAAAATCGAAACTAAAACCTCGTCGATAATCCGCTGATTTTCATGGATTGTTCCCAAATGGAGCGTGTGGGAATCCTGATCAATCAATGATTTTCCACTCTTAGCCTTAAAAATAGAGTTGACAATTTCCAGAGATTGCGTTCCAGAAACGCGAATAATGGCAATCGCTCCCGCGCCAGAGGCGGTCGCCAGCGCTGTAATGGTATCTTGAATGTGCATAACGGTAAAATTACGAATTTATCTCATCCCCTTAGCTCCCAAACGGGGAACACTCGAATCTGATATTTTTCACTTAAAAATTGCTTTTTTCACTTAAAAATTCAGCATTCAAAATTCGAAATAATTTTTGAAAAATAGCAGTGGATTTTTTCTAATAAATAAGTCTGTTGTATATCTGTTTAGTTTCCTTATACACGTCACCCTGAATTTATTTCAGGGTCACACAAGAGGGTAAAGTGTTTTAAGTCCATATTTGCCTGCATTAGTTTTGCGGCAAATGTGATGCCGAAAAAAGTTCAGCATGACGAAACTGGCATTAGGAAAAATTTCCGCAAAAAAAAATCGGTCTAAAACCTGTAAAAACAGACCTTACACCGACATTTTTGACCTAATTTATTGAAATATTATCTACTGTATTTTTCCATATAGCGTTTCCAAAGTTCGGTCTGGTGCGTTTCAAGACTGATGTTACGGCCTTTGATCATGGCTTTTTCGACATTATTACCTTTCATTTCCAGCGCATTCCCGGTGCTCACAAAAAGGGTGGCATCTTTTCCTTCTTCAAGGGATCCCAAGGTAGAATCAATTCCCAAAATTTTTGCAGCGTTCAGGGTGATAAGGCTCAGTGCATCATCAAAGGACATTCCATGTGCAGTTACTTGGCCCGCGTAAAACGGAATGTTCCGCGCTTGCCAGTATTCGCCACTGTTGCCCAGAGCTACAAGTACGCCGGCATCATTCAGTATTTTGGCCATTTTATAAGAAATATCGTAGTCGTCATCTTCTGTTCCTGGTAAACTGTGCACGCGTGCGAGAATTACGGGAACATTGGCTTTTGCGATCTGATCTGCAATGGTATAGGCACGGTAAGCGCCAACGAGTACCACATACTCAAGTTTCATTTCTTCTTTAAAACGTAGCACATCCAGAATTTCCTTTTCGCCATCTACGTGAATATAAAGATTGGTATCACCGTCCAAAATAGATTTCATGGAAGCATACGGCAGATTTTTAATATCATTATCACCTGCACTATACGCGGTAGACTGCTTAATAAAATCTGTTATTTTAGTAATATCTTCGGTATAGCTTTTATTGGGACTGTATCCAGGATCTTTACCTAGCCACCATTTGCCGCGAGTAAAACTGCTGGGCCAGTTAAGATGTACACCGTCCCCACGTTTAACTACAGCATCTTCCCAGTTCCAAGCGTCAAGTTGCACAATAGAGGAAGTACCACTGATTGTTCCACCTTGCGGAACGGTTTGCGCGATAAGTACACCATTGGGACGCATGCTTTCTACCACTTTTGATTCTGCATTGTAGGCAACGATCGCCTCAATGTGCGGATTGAATTCACCGATTTCATCTTGATCTTCCGTGGCGCGAACAGCGCTTATTTCCACCAGTCCCAGTGTGGTATCTGGTGCTATAAAACCGGGATAAATATGTTTACCGGTCACATCAATTACCTCTCCCTTTGGTTCCATTGTATTGCTTTGCGAATCATAAACGCCAGTGATTTTTCCATCTTTGATGAAAATAATACTGTTCTCGATCACTTTGCCATTGCCTATATGTGCGGTTCCGCCTTTTAAGGTAATCTCGCCGGTCTGCTTTATTGCAGGCGTTTGCTGTGCCGAAGCGTTGAGGGCGATAAGGAAAGCAAATAGTATAAATTTAATTTTTTTCATATCACTTAATGGTTTCTAGGGTTTCACAATGAAGGCGCTGCTTTTCTTCTTTTTTAGCCGGTTGGGTTTTGAGGCCTTTGTTTTTTGCAGCGAGCATCATACTGATCAATTTATTCTTTTTCTGCATCACTTCTTTTTGAAGTTTCCTGTCCCGCTCAAGGTCAAAATAAACCACGCCTTCTACAAGCGTTTTTTCGGCTACAGCACTAACTGACATTGGGTTTGTTGACCAAAGCACAACATCTGCGTCCTTCCCTTTCTTGATACTTCCCACACGATCGTCTATATGTAACATTTTTGCAGGGTTGAGGGTGACAAATTTCCATGCTTCCATTTCTGGAACGCCGCCATATTTCATTGTTTTTGCTGCTTCCTGATTTAAGCGCCGGGACATTTCTGCATCATCACTATTGATTCCCGTAAGCACGCCCTGACTCCACATAATTGCAGCATTGTACGGTATTGCATCATTAACTTCATATTTATACGCCCACCAATCACTAAAAGTAGAACCGGCCACGCCGTGTTCCTTCATTTTATCGGCTACTTTATATCCTTCCAGAATATGGGTAAAAGTATTGATGCGGAAACCGAAATCCTCCGCTACTTTCATGAGCATATTGATCTCGCTCTGCACATAACTGTGGGAGGTTATAAAGCGCTCGCCATTGAGAATCTCCACTAAAGTTTCCATCTCATAATCCTTGCGGTATGGTTTTCCACTTTTCTTTTTGGTCTCATATTCTCTGGCTCGCTGAAAGTAATCGGTAAACATTTGCTGTACGCCCATACGCGTCTGCGGAAAACGGTTGACACTGCCCCAATTGGATTGTTTTACATTTTCGCCAAGAGCAAATTTTATAAACTTGACATCCTCCATGACCATGTCATCTATGGAAGATCCCCATTTTAACTTCATAACGGCAGACTGACCACCTATTGGGTTTGCTGAACCGTGCAATAATTGAATCGTTGTCACACCGCCCGCAAGATCATGATAAATATCAATATCATCTGGATCTACGGCATCTCTCATTCTTACTTCTGCGGAAGAATTCTGCCCAGATTCATTAATGTCAAAAGCGGCAATATGTGAATGCTCATCTATAATACCAGCAGTTAGGTATTTTCCGGTAGCATCAATAACGCGCGCTCCGCCAGCCGATAAACTTTTTCCTATGGCGCTTATTTTTCCATCTTTAATGAGCACATCGGTATTTTCTAAGGCTTCATCATCTTCTCCCGTCCAGACGGTGGCATTCTGAAAAAGAATGGTTTCCGCTTTTGGTTGGGTGTCAAAGCCGTAGGCTACATCTGGATACATTAATGGCATGACGGTTGGGATTTCAATATCTTTATCATCTTCATCATCATCCTTATTATTGTCTTTATCGGTTGAGGCAACATCAGCGGTACGTGTAGCGCTAAATTGGGTTTCCGTACCGTCGGCTAATATTGCTTTTCCGCTCAAAGGATCTTTATCGGTTTGGGCAATAAGTCTTACAAATTGCTTTTCAGAAGTATTGGGCAAAGTAAATGTTACATTAAGCCAGCCATCCGTATAGGTGATTTTTGATCCTAATTTAATGTCGCCCTGTTTTACGGTTACCTCAGGTTTCTCGGTAGATTTTGAGATTTCCAAGGTATAATTTTGACCTGTAAGAGTTATACTGTAGGTGCCGTCAACATCCTTGAATGAAGAATTTTTAATAATGTTTTTATTTCCTTGAACCCAATTTTCATAAAGCACCGTTTTTTTGTCAAAAATGGGTCCTGAAGTGATTAAAAAGTTAGCCCAAGTTCCATTTTTTAAACTTCCTAGTTTCCCCTCTTGTCCCAGCAGCTTCGCTGGAATAGTGGTAAGGGATGCAAGTGCTTGCTCTTCCGTTAGGCCATATTTCAATGCTTTTTGCAGCATTTCCATGAATTTATCTGGCGATTTAAGTCCGGCAGTGGTAAGTGCGAACGTAAGTCCGGCTTCCTGCATTTTTGCGGGATTGGTAGGAGATTGGTTCCATTCCAGCATTTGACTCAAGGAAACATAATTAGCTTGATAAGGATCTTCCACATCATACGCATCGGGAAAATTAACGGGAAGAATGTATTGTGCGCCAGTCTCTTTAACCTCATTTATACGCAAATACTCATCGCCGCCACCCACAATAATAAAAGGAACAGTGGTTTCCTTAGAAAGTTTAGAAATTCGTAAGTCGTCATATAAACCATCTCCCTTAAAAATCTGGGGAAGCTGCATATTGGCATTTAATGCTTCCAGCGAGAGATCGCGGGTAGGTTCGTTTCCTTCTTTATACCATTTTGCATCTACAAAAACCTGTCTGATGAGCGCGGTAGCACCCATAATAGAGCCAGGGTAGGACTGGTCTGAGAGCTTGCTCTTCTCAAAAGAAAAGAACTGGGCAGAACCTACATTCAATAGGCGGTCTGCTGCGGTTCCCTGTTCGTTGAGCGTTACTACGAGACCGGTACCGCGGGCAATCCCATCTTCTTTATGGGTTTGTACCGTTCCAAAGCCTGCTTTAAGCATTGCCTCGGCGGTTTTAGTATCATATTTGAAATCATCAATAGCATTGGTTTCTGGCCTAATGTGATCATTCCAGTAATAACCCTCGCGTGTGGGTTCGTAATTCTCACTGCGACCATTACTTTCACTTTTCGGCTTTTCAATCCCAAAATCGGAGTAGGTTTCGATAAAAGAAGGGTAAATATGTTTTACCATTACGTCAATGACAACCGAATGTTCTGGGATGGAAACTGATTTCCCGGCTGCAGTAATTTTCCCATTTTGTACGACCAGTGTACCATTTTCGATGGTTTCTGT
>JBBPYO010000540.1:0-2433 GCA_038199845.1 Flavobacteriales bacterium | reverse complement strand
GAAGGATCACGCACCTCATCGCCCTATTTTGTGGCGCAGCGGGTCTGATTTCGGTTTACTTTATTGAAGATCCCAATATGCTGCTCGTGGCGATGGTGGGTGTTGGCATCGCGTGGGCGAGTATTTTATCTATGCCCTACGCCATGCTTTCCAGCATTTTACCGGCCAATAAAATGGGATATTATATGGGGGTTTTCAACTTTTTTATAGTGATCCCGCAGATTATTGCAGGCAGTATTCTAGGATTTGTGCTTCGCGAAATGTTTGATAACGTTTCCATTTACGCATTGCTTATTGGTGCCGGCGCTTTTATTCTATCTGGATTGCTTTGCCTTATTGTTGACGATCACGATGTGGCGGTTGATTTTAAAGAGAAAGAAGTTTAAAGAGATGAATGGTTGATTAGTTGAATCGTTTATCCGAAATTGTCCCCAAAACTGATTTCGTTATTCTGAACTTGTTTCAGAAGCGCAAACGCAGCACTTCTGCTAAGAGAAAGCATGCGATTTCGTAATATTTCAAGGCATCTATGACCCTGAAATAAATTCAGGGTAACGTGTATTTAGAACGCTAAGCGGATATACAAATAATTGGTCTATCGATTTATCCATAGTTGAATTTCTCTCTGCTCTTTTCTCTCTACTCTTTACCCTTCTCACTTGGTCTTCGTTTTTCGGGCTTTTAAACACGTTCCTAAGAAGCTACGATTCAGCATAATATATAGCGATTTATATAAATATAAAGACACTTTTTAGTTATCTTTAAAATCCCGATCAAAAATTCTATAAATCCTAAACTTCTCACGTATGCTCAAAAAAATTACACTGCTCACGCTGCTCCTTTTTTCATTTTTAAGTAACGGCCAAACCGTAATCTATCAAGAGAATTTTGATGGAACTACATCGTTTACTAACGATGCTCCACAAGGTTATGCATTAAGTCTAGAGGAAGGTACGCTGGCCATTGATGGCGATGGATCTTCGGGCGCTTATGCCTTTTTTGGATACCGTTTCCATGCTGAAAATGGAGATGACATGCAACTGGATATTTCCGAAAACCCAAAATTATATATCAAGGCAAAAGGCACCAATGCGCCAGAACTGCGCATGGACCTTCAGGACAAGGACACGTATGTGACTAATTTAAACGCCGGAACCGTTGTTTTAAGCGAAAATTACGTGATTTATGAGATTGATTACAGCACCCGTTTTCAGGACGGTGGTTATGGCGGCGCCTGTACCAGCGGCCCCTGCCCCGTTGATGCGACCGCACTTACCAATATTCTCTTTTCGGCAAATGCAGCTTCCGGTGGTTATACGGGTAAAATAAATATTGATTGGATCTCCATTGGTGCACCGCTCGAAGCTCCAGAACCGCCAGAAGCACAATTTTCAATACGTTATAACCAAGTGGCGTACCTCACCGGTCGCGAGAAAGTGATCGATATGGTTTCCACAGTCGCGTTTGATACTGTTTCTTACACGATTACAAATGCCGATGGTGAGGAGATCAAGAGCGGAAAAACCGGAGAATCCGTGCTCTGGTCGGCGAGCAATGAGTATGTGGCTGGAATCGATATTACAGCTATTGATGATACCGGCACGTATACAATTAGCGCAAACGATCTGACCGCGACCTTTAAAGTGGAAGTAAACGGCTGGGCGGATTTAGGCAAAGCAACTTTGAAATATTACTATTATAACCGCGCTTCCACCGCGATCACCGCAGCGCTGGGCGGCGAATATCAGCGTGCATTTGGTCATCCCGATGATCAGGTGAAAATCCATTCTTCGGCAGCATCGGCAGCGCGGCCCGAAGGAACGATCATTTCGGCGCCAAAAGGGTGGTACGATGCCGGCGATTACAATAAATATGTGGTGAATAGCGGTATTTCAACCTATACGCTTTTGGCCGCCTATGAGCATTATCCCGAATATTATAAAACCCTTGCGCTAGAACTTCCCGAAGCCGGCGATGCCATGCCCGATATTTTGGATGAAGCAATCTGGAATCTCGATTGGATGTTGAAAATGCAGGATCCCAATGACGGCGGAGTTTATCACAAACTCACCGGTCTCAATTTCTCAGGTACCGTGATGCCGGCCGATTATGATCTACAGCGCTACGTGGTGGCAAAATCCACTACTGCCGCACTCGACTTTGCCGCAGTAATGGCCACTGCATCTCGTATTTTTTCTACTTTTGAAGCCGAAAAACCGGGTTTTAGTGCTACTTTATTGGAAGCAGCAAAAAAAGCATACACTTGGGCAGAAAATAATCCCACTGTTTATTTTACCAATCCAGCAGGTGTTGTTACCGGCGAGTACGGTGATGGCAATGTGCAGGATGAATTTCAATGGGCGGCGGCTGAACTTTTCATAAGCACGGGCGATGAAACCTATGAAAATCAACTCAATCTTTCAGAAATCAATT
>JBBPYO010000539.1:0-2192 GCA_038199845.1 Flavobacteriales bacterium | reverse complement strand
TATTAGATGCTCCATTGGTGGAAATGGATCTGAATAATTTTATCGCTCAGATAAAAGATGAAATAACCTGGGCCACCACTGATCGCAACTCCATCACCATTTTTAAATCAGACAATACAACGATAGTCCTTATTGGATTGCATAAAAATGCAGAATTAAAAAAGCATCATGCAAAAGGAAATATTCATGTGCAGGTACTAGAAGGGAAAATAACTTTTACCACAGAGCACCAAACAGCCTCATTGGAAAAAGGACAAATGATTGCCTTAAAAGCAACTATCCCCCATAGTGTACTGGCTTTAGAAGATAGCTTTTTTCTGCTTACCATGATTGTACAACCTCAATAAAATAAAAAATTTAGAATTATAATTTTTAATAAATAAAATATTATGGAAACTCAAACTGTTGAAACAGACAAAGAACAATTGTCCCCAGAACTATTAAATAAAATGGATGCTTATTGGCGGGCTGCCAACTACCTTTCAGTGGGGCAGATTTATTTACATGAGAATCCGCTTTTAAGAGAACCTTTAAAAGCGGAAAATATTAAGCCCATGTTGCTGGGGCATTGGGGCACCACACCCGGACAAAATTTTATTTATGTGCATCTTAATCGCATCATAAAAAAGTATGACCTGGATATGATTTACATTTCAGGTCCCGGCCATGGCGGGCCTGCCATTGTTGGCAATGTATATCTTGAGGGTACTTACAGTGAAGTGTATCCGAATATCAGTCAGGATGAGGATGGATTAAAAAAGTTGTTTACGCAATTTTCTTTTCCCGGCGGTATTCCCAGCCACGTTTCACCGGAATGCCCTGGCTCCATACATGAAGGTGGTGAGCTTGGCTATTCACTAAGTCATGCTTTCGGTGCGGCTTTCGATAATCCTGGTTTAATTGTGAGTTGTGTAGTAGGCGACGGTGAAGCAGAGACCGGGCCTTTAGCCACTGCATGGCATTCCAACAAATTCCTTAACCCGATAACTGACGGCGTGGTGCTTCCCATTCTTCATTTGAACGGATATAAGATTGCCAATCCAACTGTGCTTGCCCGTATCACCGTTGAAGAATTGGATCAACTGTTTAAAGGTTATGGCTGGAAGCCTTACCTGGTTGAAGGTGACGACCCAATGGAAATGCACCAAAAAATGGCGCAGTTGATGGATAAAGTGATTGAAGAAATAAAAGCGATAAAACAGCATGCAGTTGAAAACAATGGTGCTGAGCGTCCCATTTGGCCTATGATCATTTTAAAGTCCCCCAAAGGATGGACGGGACCAAAGTATGTGAATGGTTTAAAGATAGAAGGCAACTTTAGAGCTCACCAGGTACCTATTACAGACCCGGTTACAAATCCTGAACACTTGCAACAGTTGGAAGACTGGTTGAGGAGCTATAGGCCCGAAGAATTGTTTGATGATAATGGTCAATTGATTTCGGAACTCGCTGAGTTGGCCCCAAAAGGCGAGCGGCGGATGGGTACCAATCCACATGCAAATGGTGGCATACTTCTTCATAATCTTCGTATGCCCGATTTTAGGGATTACAGATATGACTTAAAGAATCGTGGGGAAACTGGCCCCGGTGATACCCTTGTATTAGGATCATTTATCAGAGACATCATAAAATTTAATTCAGATCAAAGAAACTTTCGTGTTTTTGGACCAGATGAAACGTTGTCAAACAAATTGAATGCAGTGTTCGAAGTAACTAACCGCCAGTGGGAAGCACCAATTATTGACTCAGATGAATTTTTGGAAAAGGATGGACGTGTAATAGAAATGTTGAGCGAGCACCAATGTGAAGGCTGGCTGGAAGGATATTTATTGACAGGAAGACACGGGTTGTTCAATTGTTATGAAGCTTTCATTCATATTATTGATTCGATGTTTAACCAGCATGCAAAATGGCTAAAAGTAACATCAGAAATTCCCTGGCGCAGAAAAATTGCTTCTTTGAATATTCTTTTGGCTTCACATGTATGGCGACAGGATCATAACGGCTTCACACACCAGGATCCCGGTTTCATAGATCATGTAGTAAATAAAAAAGCATCAGTTGTGCGGGTCTATTTACCACCTGATGCTAACTGTCTTTTATCTGTAATGGATCACTGCCTGAGAAGCCGGCATTATGTAAATGTAGTTGTGGCGGGCAAACATCCATCCCCGCAATGGTTGGCAATCGAT
>JBBPYO010000538.1:0-2951 GCA_038199845.1 Flavobacteriales bacterium | reverse complement strand
GTTTCGAATAGTTGTTTTTGAATATCCGTAAAGTGTCTTATAAAATGTTATTCTTATCGAAAAGCCATTGGGTTTTATGCACTTCATAGCCATTTTCGACCATTTCAATTGGTTTTTGGGCGTTTCCCTGCGGGTCGGGCTTTACGTTGCAATCTTTTTGCGAAGGGCAAAAAGGATTTCTACTTCAATCCCTAACGCAAATTTTAGCTTGATATAATATTTTGTTTTTCAAAAATTTAAGCGGTTCTTATGGATGAAATTTTGGGTTTTACGAATGGTTTTTTATGGTAATTTAGTTTGAGCATTACCGCAAACTACTTTTAGACCTAATAACGGATATACATTAAATTTATGTCAGATAAAAAATCACAACCAAATTTGCCTTCTAAAAAAAAAGATAAAAAATCAGGTAAAAATAGAGATAATGAGCCAACCAAACCAGGAAAAACACCCCCACCGCCGCCAAAAAAGAAATAAATATAACTTTATGGGTACAAACTAGAAACTAGATAACGTATTTAAACAGAAGTCTAAAATCCAAAGAAAAGACAAAACCTAGAATATTGTCTTTATAATATTTGTTTAGAAAAATGTAAGACATTATAAACATCTCAACTGCCAAAAAAACGGAAAAATAATCATTTTAAGAATTTTTGAGGCACTTCAAAATTCAGATCGTTTGCAAGGAAAATAACGAATACTTTTCCAGAAGAATACTCGCCTCCCCCTTCGGGGATTGGGGGAAGGAAGGATGGATCAATAAACTTGAGAAACCATTACCACCTCTTCATTGGTTATATGCAGATGTTCAGGAAGTGGATTATCGCGTGGTAAAACGGCTAAATACCGGTCAAAATTGGACGTGTAAACCAACTTAAAGTGCGGTTTTACCTTAAGATCCAACCGTTCTATAACTTCATTCACAAATTCCTGATGATGAATCAAATCTTTGCTACCCAAATGAAAAATACCTGAAAGATTACGGTTGATGATAAAATGTACCTGTTGGGAGAATTTTTTATCGGTAGTTGTATTTATGATCAGGTGCGGAAAAACTTCAACTTCTTTTCCCTCTAAAATACTATTACGAATCTCTCGGATCCGCGGTGTGTTCAGGCCAAAAACCATAGGAAGCCGCAAGATGCTGTATTGCTCCTCCGGCAAATTGCGCAAAAACAAATTTTCACAGGCTATTTGGAACTTTCCATAAGTACTATCTGAAAAGGTTTTATCCAATTCGTAGGAAGGATAATTGGTAAACGCATCAAAAACGTTTGATGAAGAAACGTAGATCAATTTAATTCCAGTGCGTTTGGCATAATCCACCAGATTTTCATGGGCTTCTAGTTGGCCTTCAAAATTTCCGCGGAGTGTAGAAATGACTAATGTAGGCCTTACCCGGTTCAGCACTTCATAGATACTATCCTGCACCACATCAAAATGAATAAAATGCTGATTGTCTGAGTGGATTTGACCGGTATGATAGGTGCCGTACGTGTCATAATACCTGCGCAGCTCTTTGTTCAAAGCACCGCCCAGAAAACCACTGGCGCCTAATATTAATATTTTATGCGAATTGATGTTGATAGCCGTTTTTTTAATTAGCCTTTATAAAAAGGTAGTTTAACAACGGTTGCTGGTAGCGCTTTCTTGCGTATTTGAATAAAAATCTGACTTCCCGGGGTCGCCATAGCAGTAGGCACATAGCCGAGACCAATGCCTTTTCCCACGCTGGGAGCCTGAGTGCCAGACGTGACTAAACCTATTACATTTCCATCTGCATCCACAATATCGTAGCCGTGACGGGGAATACCGCGTTCATTGAGCTCAAAACCTACTAGTTTTCGGGTAGGGCCGGTTTCCTTCTGCTGCTTGAGTTGGTCGCTATTGATAAAATCCTTACTGAATTTTGTAATCCAGCCCAGATTGGCCTCGATGGGAGAAGTTGTTTCATCGATGTCGTTTCCATACAAGCAATAGCCCATTTCCAGACGCAACGTATCGCGGGCGGCCAGACCTATGGGTTTGATGCCAAAATCGGCGCCAGCTTCCATAACCTTGTCCCAAAGTTGCTTGGTTTCTGAATTTTTACAATAAATCTCAAAACCGCCACTTCCAGTATATCCCGTTGCGCTGATGATCACGTGATCTATTCCGGCAAAAGGAGCGACTTCAAAATGGTAGAATTTAATAGCGGAAAGATCAGTGCTGGTAAGCGATTGCATCGCCTCAACTGCTTTAGGTCCTTGAATGGCCAACAGAGAGTAGCCATCAGAAATATTCTTTAGATCTACATTAAAACTGTTGTGTTTATTGATCCACTCCCAGTCTTTCTCAATGTTTGAAGCGTTGACAACAAGCAGGTATTCCTTTTCGCGAATGCGGTATACAAGAAGATCGTCTACAATCCCGCCGTTTTCATTTGGCAGGCAATTGTATTGCGCCTGTCCCACTCTTAATTTTGCGATATCATTGCTGCAAACCAGTTGAAGCAGCTCGAGCGCACCATCGCCGATGGCCAGAAATTCGCCCATATGCGACACGTCAAAAACGCCCAGCGCCTTGCGTACGGTTTCATGTTCTGCGGTAACTCCCTCATATTGAACGGGCATGTTGTAGCCTGCAAAAGGAACCATTTTTGCGCCAAGGGCTTCGTGGGTATCATTAAGTGCGACTTGCTTCATAATTGCTTATTTTTTGAGAATGCAAAGGTAGTCAAATCACTAGAAAGAAGGAAAGCCGAGGGAGCTATAAAAACGGATTTTGTAACACTTAGGAAATCACTCTTTTTGGCTCAAAAACGACTTAAATTCCTCATAATCCTTGATCTTTATAGATATCTTTTCCTTATTGATCACTTCTTTGATCTGGTCGGGAATTTCTATTTTTTGTGGAATGACCTCTTCCACCACTGGAAGGAATTTAACAGGATGCGCCGTCTCTAAAAATAT
>JBBPYO010000537.1:0-9744 GCA_038199845.1 Flavobacteriales bacterium | reverse complement strand
TTTGCTATTAACTTTGCAGTCGAAGGACTAGCAAAAGTGGGCGTCAAAAGCACGATTTGCTTTCCATTAAGGGAATTTAAGCGCGTCAACAATTCCTCATCAAGTTGTTCCCATGAAGCAGATTCACCTTTTATTTTGGGCCCTTGTAATCTTTCAGAATCGTATAAGGTCAATACGGAGGCATGTACGCGAGCATTGGTATTGCCTACGTTATTACCCATATCATTATTCTCGATCTTTATAGGTCGTCCTTCACGAGTTTTTACCAAAATACTAGCAAAATCAAAACCATCCGCCATAGTAGTAGCATAATATTCAGCCTTACCTACCGTGATACGCTCTGGAGCGACCACATAGGGAATAGATTTAACTACGGGGCCTTCACAAGCAGCGAGTGTCGCTGCGGCGGTAGAAAAGCCCACATATTTTAAGAAATCTCGGCGTGAGGTTGCAGAACCTTCCAAAGTTTCCTTGTCTCCAAGAAATTCATCGGTAGGAATCTCCCCAACAAACTCATTCTGTTTGAGTGTCTCAACAATAGAGCTATTCTCTTTTAGCTCTTCAACACTCCTCCAGTATTTCTTGTTTGATGACATAAATTATCTATTGTGTTATTTGGAAGTATTTAGCCAGTGCTAAACCTATTCTTTTATTAATTAATAGTGGCACTTACCACATTCAAGACCGCCCAACTGTGCAGCGGTTAATTTCTCCAGTCCGTATTTTTTAGAAAGTGCCTCATGTATCTTATCATAATACGCATTGCCCGTCATGGTAACTTGAGTTTCACGGTGACAGTTAATACACCAGCCCATAGTAAGAGGGGCAAATTGATACATCACCTCATATTCCTCCACAGGACCATGACATTTTTGACATTGTATCCCAGCCACAGTAACGTGCTGTGAGTGGTTGAAATAAGCAAAATCTGGCAGGTTATGAATGCGCACCCATTCTACTGGTTGCGTATTACCCGTATATGACTGCGTTGCCGGATCCCAACCTGCAGCTTTATACAATTTCTGAATTTCCTTATCATAAAATTCTTTAGAATATTCATCTGTTACTGAAGTAAATTCTGAGGAAGCATCTGCAACTTCAGCTATACTTTTATGACAATTCATACAGACATTTAACGAAGGAATTCCCGAATGTTTTGAAGTACGCGCAGAAGAGTGACAGTATTTACATTCTATCTCATTAAGACCTGCATGTATTCTATGCGAATAATGTATAGGCTGAATAGGCTCGTAACCCTGATCTACGCCAATCTGCATCATCCAACCGTAAGCAAAATAAGCACCACCTAACAGAAGGAAAATAGTGGTCACAAGAACCAAGAATTGATTTTCTGCAAAAGCCTTCCATATCGGCTTGCGTTTTTCTTTTACTGGCAATTCTACACCTTGAACCTTCGCAAAGCGCGTAAGGGTGGTATTAACCAAAAACAATATAGCCACAAGCATCAACAACACTACGGCAAGAACTCCAAGAATGATATTGTTTGAAATTCCGGATCCGCCACCTGATCCACCTCCAGTAGTAGCTGCGGCATCTGCCACGGGAGCCGCAGGCTTCGCAGTATCGGTATAGGCAAGAATATTATCAATATCCGCATTGCTCAGCTGCGGAAATGCATTCATGTTAGCCTTGTTATACTCATTGTAAATCTGAAGAGCCTCAGCATCACCTGCATCTATAAGCTCCTTATTATTCTTAATCCATTTATAAAGCCATTCTTTATCATGCCGACTAGTTACATCATATAATGCAGGTCCCACTGCACGGCTGTACAATTTATGACAAGCAGCACAGTTTGCATTGAAAAGTTCTTTACCCGCACTTGCATCCGCAGAGGATACCGCTGCCGATTGAGGCTCTCCCGAAGGAGTGTCAGCACCGTCCGCAGCGTCACTAGCAGTTTCCTGCGCAAACATCATAGATGAAAACGAAAGCACAAAAGCCAGACCAAGCAAAGTGATTCTTGAAATTGAATTGAGGTTTTTAACCTGTCTCATAGTAAGATAGAATTGTCTTCGTTGTTTGGTAAAATCCACAGCACCTATCTAGACTTTAAAAGCATAAAACGTACTGCCAAATTTGAACACAAAAGTAAGACTTAGAAGTGGATTTTTGAAGCGTTTTAAACCGTTAGCAATCTGTTAAAACATAATTTATACCTGTTCTAAATAATAAAAATAGACCGCTTTGCGTTTTAAAATATACATTTGCTGAAAACAAAATTCTATGAAATTCAATTCTTTTAGTGTCTTGGTTGTCGGGTCTTTTCTCGCATTTAATTCCTATAATATTCAGGCACAAAACGCAGAAGTAACTATTGTTGAGGATCCTAAAATACCCCAACTATTAGCTCTTAAATCACAGATGACCAAAAACAACGAACTTGCAGATCGCTATAAGATCCAGATCATGGGTTTTGGAAATCTAAATGACGCTAATGAGATCATCGATACTTATAAAAAGGAATTCGACAAATGGCCCGCTAATGTTGCCTATCAATCGCCTAACTATAAAGTATGGGTGGGACATTTTTCTAATAGACTCGAGGCAGATCGAGCGCTTTTAGAAGTAAAAAAAGAATTTCCAAATGCCTTTGTATTTAAGCCGAAAGAATAATTTGGTAAAACACCCTTAAAAATGACCAAATTCAGATATAAAATGGATGCTTTTTGAATTAAAGTCAAGGTTTCTAGGTGTCCTAAAAATTATAAATTTTTAGTAATGTACTTCAAATATTTTCGCCTGGAATTTATTTAAATGCATTAGGCATTTAATTTTAACGACATCAACGAGTGTTTCCGAATTTAGTGTTTCATCTATTTTTGAATAAAACTTCAACAAAAAGACCCAATATACATCCTTAAATAATTACCTTAATAAGCATAAAAAACCCCTGATTTCAAACGAAATCAGGGGTTTTTTATGCTTATTAAAATCTGCTATTTTAATTTCTTCTTAACTGCTACTTCATGGTAAGCTTCAATAATATCACCTTCGTAAATATCATTGTAGTTCTTGACCTGGATACCACAATCGTAACCTTTACTTACTTCTTTAACGTCATCTTTAAAGCGTTTTAAAGAGGCAAGTTCACCCGTATAGACAACAACACCATCACGTATAAGACGCACACCAGAGTTTCTGAATAACTTACCAGAAGTAACCATACATCCAGCAATAGTACCAACTTTGGATATTTTAAAGGTTTCGCGTATTTCAGCATTACCTGTGATCTCTTCTCTAATTTCTGGCGAAAGCATGCCTTCCATAGCATCTTTAAGATCATTAATGGCGTCATAAATAATGGAATAGGTACGGATATCTATTTCCTCTTTATCTGCGATCTGACGGGCATTACCTGCCGGTCTCACATTAAAGCCAATTATAATCGCATCTGAAGCAGAAGCTAAGAGCACATCACTTTCAGTAATGGCACCAACTCCTTTGTGAATTATATTTACGGCAATTTCTTCTGTAGTAAGTTTAAGGAAACTATCGGTCAATGCTTCCACAGATCCGTCAACGTCACCTTTAAGAATAATATTCAATTCTTTAAATTCACCTAGAGCAATACGACGTCCTATCTCGTCAAGAGTAATATGACGTTGTGTTCTTACAGATTGTTCTCTTTGCAGTTGCGTACGTTTTGAAGCAATATCTTTGGCCTCGCGTTCGTCTGCCATAACCCTGAATTTATCACCAGCCTGCGGCGCACCGTCAAGACCTAGAATAGAAACTGGGGTGGAAGGACCTGCTTCTTTAACCTCTTTACCACGCTCATCTTGCATGGCTTTAATCTTACCGCTATTTGTACCGGCCAAAACATAATCACCTATACGCAACGTTCCACCAGCAACAAGTACCGTAGAAACATAACCACGCCCTTTGTCTAAGAAAGCTTCAACCACTGTACCAAAACCTCCTTTATTAGGATTGGCCTGCAGTTCTAACAATTCTGCTTCAAGCAATATTTTTTCTAATAGTTCAGGTATCCCCTGACCCGTTTTTGCTGAAATATCCTGTGATTGTATTTTACCTCCCCAATCTTCAACGAGCAAATTCATACTTGCTAATTGTTCTTTTATCTTTTCGGGGTTTGAATCTGGCTTGTCAATTTTATTAATTGCAAAAATAATGGGCACACCAGCAGCTTGTGCATGTGAAATGGCCTCTTTAGTCTGTGGCATCACATCATCATCTGCAGCTACTACAATAATTGCAATGTCTGTAACTTGCGCACCACGTGCACGCATCGCCGTAAACGCCTCGTGACCTGGCGTATCTAAGAAAGCCATACGCTGACCATCTTTAAGGGTGACGCCGTAAGCACCAATGTGCTGTGTAATACCACCACTTTCGCCTGCAATTACATTTTCTTCTCTTATATAATCGAGAAGAGAAGTTTTACCGTGATCTACGTGACCCATAACCGTAACTATAGGCGCTCGCGATTTTAAATCTTCTGGCTTATCTTCTTCAATCTCAATGGACTCTTCAAGATCTGCAGTAACAAAATCAACTTCGAAACCAAACTCTTCAGCAACAATACTTAATGTTTCTGCATTAAGACGTTGATTCATGGTTACCATCATTCCCAGCGACATACATGCTGAAATAATCTTAGTCACCGAAACATCCATCATGGTGGCGACTTCGCTCACGGTGACGAATTCGGTAACTTTTAAAGTCTTGTTTTGCTCTTCTTGTTGAGCGGCATCATCTTCCGTTTTTTGACGGTGTGAATCACGCTTGTCCCTACGATATTTAGCGCCTTTACCTTTACTGGATTTCCCTTGAAGTTTCTCAAGAGTTTCACGCACTTGTTTCTGTACTTCTTCTTCTGTAGGCTCCGCTTTTGAAACCGGACTGGTAGTAGCGCCTCTTCGACTTCCGCCTCGTGCACCTGTACCTCTAACTCTAGGACCACTGGGCGCATTCTTGCTTATACGCTTTCTCCTACCTTTTTTATCGACACTGGTTGTGGTAGGTTTTTTCTTCTTCTCTGGTTTCTTGAATTTAGAAAGATCAATTTTCTCCCCTGTAAAGTTTAAACCTTCTAACTTTTTATAATCTGTTTTTACAATTTCATCACCCATCTTAACCTCTGCTGGAGTTTCTTTCTCTCCTTCAGGTACTTCTTCGTTTTTGGGTTTCTCTATTTTTACAGATTCTTTATTCTCGGGAGCACTTTCAACAGCTACTTTCTTTTCAATTTCCTCTTTAGTTACCTCTTTCACAGACTCATCTTTAACAGATTCATCTACTACAGGCTCTTTTTTCGGCTCCTCGCGTTCCTTTTGTTCTACAACGGGTTCCGTTTTAGCAACTGAAACCTCCTCTTCAACCTTAGGCATTTCCTCTTCTTTGGAAGCTTGCTTCGGAGATTCCTTAGGAACTTCTTTTTCAACAGGCTGCTCTTTCTTTGATTCTTTGACGAATTTCTTCGGCATCTTATCAAGGTCGATTTTACCCACTTGCTTAAAGCCTTCAATCTTGCCTCTTGCCTTTATGACATCAGCATCTTTTTCTCTGCTTTTTTCTACTTGCTCTTGTTTCTTGCGCTTGTCTTCAAGCTCTCCCTCCCTAGCTGCACGTAGCGCTTCCTTCTCTTTTTCCTTTACTATAGCGACCTCTTTGGACTCTATTTTTTTATTGGCATCTGTCTGAAATTCATCTGAAAGCACACCATAAATGTCGGCAGAAATTTTAGTGTTGGGACGCGGCTCTATTTCATGACCTTGCTCTTTTAGAAAATCAACGGCACGATCTAGTGAAATATTAAGCTCACGTAACACTTTATTCAACCTCATATTTTTTACTTCTGCCATAAACTGCTTTAATTCTTTGTAAAATTAACCTAAAATACTTGTAATATCCTAATATCCTAGTTTTATTCAAACTCTTCACGAAGAATGCGCATTACGTCAGCAATGGTTTCCTCTTCCAGGTCTGTTCTTCTCACTAATTCTTCCACATTTTGCTCTAGAATACTCCTTGCTGTATCAAGACCAATTTTTGCAAATTCTGCTATTACCCAGTCTTCGATCTCATCAGAAAATTCTTTAAGCTCTACATCTTCTTCCACACCTTCTCGAAATACATCTATTTCATAACCCGTAAGTTGACCGGCAAGTCTTATATTATGACCCCCGCGGCCTATTGCCTTAGAAACCTCTTCTGGTTTCAGCATCACCTCTGCGGTCATTTTTTCATCATTCATTTTAATGGAAGTGATTTTTGCAGGACTCAATGCTCTCGTAATAAAGAGCTGTAAATTTGTCGTGTAATTGATCACATCTATATTCTCGTTGCCCAGTTCGCGAACGATACCGTGTATACGAGAACCTTTCATTCCCACACAAGCACCTACGGGATCTATACGATCATCGTAAGAATCAACCGCAACTTTTGCTTTTTCGCCAGGAATACGAACGACTTTTTTGACAGTGATCAAACCATCAAAAACTTCAGGGATTTCCGCTTCAAATAATTTTTCGAGAAATAAAGGGGAAGTCCGTGACATAATAATGACCGGCTTATTTCCTTTTAGCTCCACACTTTCTATTAAACCGCGCACGCTTTCGCCCTTGCGGAAAAAATCTGAAGGGATCTGCTTATCTTTCGGCATGATGATTTCGTTACCTTCATCATCAAGTAAAATAATTGCACGGTTTCTTATGTGGTGTACTTCTGCATTGTACAACTCTCCTTCAAGCTCTTTAAAGTGCTTGTAAATATTAGTGTTGTCGTGCTCATGTATCTTGCCTATCAAATTTTGACGTAAAGCCAAAATAGAGCGACGGCCAAGGTCGAACAACTTAACTTCTTGCGAAACGTCTTCGCCCACTTCAAAATCGGGCTCTATCTTATGCGCGTCAGATAGACTAATTTCAGAATTCTCATCCTCTACTTCACCATCTGCAACAACGACACGGTTACGCCAGATCTCCAGGTCACCTTTGTCAGGATTAATAATAATATCAAAATTATCATCACTACCAAAACGTTTTTTCAGCGTACTCCTAAAAACTTCTTCAAGGATTGCCATTAGGGTCACCCTATCTATAAGCTTATCGTCCTTAAATTCTGAAAATGATTCTATTAATGCAATATTCTCCATGTGGAAAGTTCCTTAAAATTTAATCTTCACTTTAGCTTCGGCAATGTCTTCATAGGCAAGCACCGCCTCTTTATATATAGTCACTTTTCCTTTACCTACCGGTTTTGGCTCTCGTGAATTCCAGCCTATTGTAATGGAATCATTATCTACCTCAAGCAGATCGCCTTCCATTTTTGTACCGTCAGTCATTTTTAATGAAAGCAGCCTTCCTTTATTCTTCCCATATTGTCTTTTGTTGACGAATACTTCCGCAGCACCCGCAGACATTACCTCGAGTGAAAAATCCTCTTCCTCTCGGTCTAGATTATTCTCCACCTTTCTACTAAATGCCATACAATCATCAATGGTCACACCACTATCACCGTCTATGATTACGGTGATTGCATTGTTATCTTTGATTGATAGGTCTATTAAAAATAGGGTGGTATCTTCTTCTAATGCCTCTTCTACCAAGGCTCTTACTTTTTCCTTAAACAAAGCGTTTTACTATAAAAAGAGGGGACTTTTTTGTCCCCTCAAGTAGATTATCTGATTTCAACGATGCAAATATAACAATAATTATCAATATATAAAATTGACTGTCAAGGCAAATAAATGTTTATTTTTAACTATTGAAATAAAATTGCCTCTTTTGCCCTAAAATCAAAATTATGATGACAAAATTACTTGTTCCAACAGATTTTTCACCACAAGCTATGCACGCACTGGAGATTGCCGTACAGCTTGCTAAACGTTATAATGCCAAAATTTATTTATTGCATCTTCTGGAAATGCCCGAAACACTGATTGACGGACCTGGAATAGCAAACACCAGCGAACTTCCAGAGGCCTTATTTTTTATGAGGCTGGCGCATCAACGGTTTAACGACATCCTAAAACTCCCATTATTACAAGATATTGAAGTGATTGAGGCAGCAGAATTTGATGGCGCCTTTGAGGGGATTATGGACTATGTTGTAAAATATGATATAGATGGTA
Source organism: Flavobacteriales bacterium (assembly GCA_038199845.1). Classification (GTDB taxonomy): domain Bacteria; phylum Bacteroidota; class Bacteroidia; order Flavobacteriales; family Flavobacteriaceae; genus Leeuwenhoekiella. Next base: position 1,625 of record JBBPYO010000537.1, on the reverse strand, counting down.
TCGTTATGGGTTCTCACGGCGCAAATGGTCTTCAAGAATTATTTATAGGCTCCAATACCGAAAAGGTAGTGCGCCATGCTCATGTCCCAGTGTTGGTAGTAAAAAGCCAGAACCTTGATTTTAAAATCCGGAATTTTGTGTTTGCAACAGATCTTCAAGAAGACAATATACTACCGGTAAAAAAGGCAATCAAACTTGCCGAGAAGGAAGGAGCAGCTCTAAAACTAGTGTATATAAATACCCCAAACAGGTTTAAAACTACCCTAGAAATCAAGAAAAACTACGATAAATTCATTGAAGACCTTGGGATTCCGGTAGAACATTTTAGCATATTTAATGACCACACCATAGAACGAGGAATCCTCAATTTTACCGAACACGTCAATGCTGACCTACTGGGTATAGGCACACATGGCCGAAAAGGACTTGCACATTTCTTTAATGGGTCTGTAAGCCAAGATCTTGTAAATCATGCACAACGACCGGTTATTACATTTAATATTTAATTCCAATTTCTTACTCCTAGTCACTTAAAATACTGACCAAAATCAATACTTTCCGCATTCATCTATACGTTGGATTGTAAATGTTCAGGATATCAAACTTTCTAATTTGTAGTCGTTGTAAGCGCTAAAGCGAATGGAAATTGAACGGCTTCAGTAAATAGAAAATCTAATAGCTGAGTATTGAGAAAAATTATTAAAAATAATCTTAGACGCGTCCTGGGAGAACGCATTCCTGACGAATTATTCAGTCTTCTGGATCAATTTTCTTTTGAAAAATCTTTTGATAAAAAAGAATTGCTTGCTAAGGCAGGTCTGGATTGTAAATATCAATACTTTATCCTGAAAGGTGCTGCGTATTCTTTTTACATAAACGAAAAAGGGGATAAAAGTGTAATTGAACTTGCTATTGAAGAGTATTGGATTACTGATTCTACAGCCTATTTTACTGGTAAACCTGCAATCTCTAGCATAGAAACCCTTGAACCTACCACAGCCCTACTAATTAACAGAAATGATTTTGACAACCTCTGCTGCTCCCATCCTTTATTTGATAGATTCTTTAGAATACTAATGCAAAATTCGCTGGCTTCTTTAAACCGCAGAATTGCCCAGACCCTTAGCGAAGAAGGCGAACTTCGCTATAGGGAGTTTTTAGAAAAGCATCCCCAGTTTATCCAGCGCATCCCACAATACCTTATAGCCTCTTATTTGGGACTGAAACCACAATCCTTGAGCAGGATTCGCAAAAGTCTTTATTAACAGTGAATTTAGCGTCTGTTGAAATTAACCTATGTGAATCATTTCGCCATAGGATATTCTGATCTTTGTACTATAATAAACAGAAGTATAAACAATAAAATCATGGAAAATAAAATTTTAGGACTTCATCACATTACCGCAATTGCGGGAGATGCGCAAAGAAATTATGATTTCTATTCAAAGGTTTTAGGCCTTAGACTAGTAAAAAAAAACGGTTAATTTTGATGATCCACATACCTACCATTTTTACTTTGGCGATGAAATTGGAACCCCTGGAACTATTTTAACCTTTTTTCCCTGGGCCAATGTAAGAAAGGGGACTAACGGTTCAGGGATGGCCACCGAAATTGGATATTCTGT
>JBBPYO010000536.1:0-10100 GCA_038199845.1 Flavobacteriales bacterium | reverse complement strand
TAGCGCATAAAGTTGAGTTTTTAGAATTGCCCTAAAGTCGGTTGCTCCCATTTAGCCGTTCTTGTACCACATCCTTTAACACAGGAAGAATTTCTTGCTCAAACCACGGGTTTTTTATCGTCCAGAATCGGTTTACGGGCGAGGGATGCGGAATCACAAAGTGATCTGGTAGATAATTATAGAAGTCCTTAACGCGCTGAGTCAATTTCATCCTATCGTTGAGGTAATAGTTTTGCGAATAATTACCGATCAATATTTTTAGCGGATTACCCTTTATTTCGTCCAAAACTTTTTGTTGCCAGAGCGGCGCACATTCTGGTCGAGGAGGAAGATCGCCAGTTTTTGCTTTTCCTGGGAAACAAAACCCAAGTGGAAGAATGGCAAAATTATCTGGATTATAAAAAGTCTCATCATTTACTCCCAGCCATTCCTTAAGACGTTTTCCACTGGGATCGTCCCATGCAAATGTTTTCTCATGGGCAATGCGCCCGGGCGCCTGGCTGATCAATAAAATCTTTGATTCCGCGGAAGCGGAAATTATTGGGTTCGCACCCAAAGGCAAAAAAGGCTCACATAAGGAACATTGTCGTATTTCCTTTAGTAAGCCTTTCATTTTTTAAAGTTCAAAGATCTCAATTCTGATTTTTTAATTAAAGTGCTTAATGTCTGATTCAGAAAGATTCAATTTACTCATTACAGTGTTGAAATTGGACAGATCCTCAGTAGAGAAATCCTGGGCCAATGCTGCGGGAATAATCGCAACTCTTATCAATTTATTGTCAGTTCTATTTGCCGAAAGATTGCTGAGATCATTATTTCCTTCAATAGTTAACTGTACACTTGAAGCATTGTGGTTAAACTCATACTGAAAAGTACCTTCCTCATCAAAAAAACTTATTGGCATAGGAGAATAAACCTCATTGCCTATATTTAAATAAACGAGAAATATATCGCCATTTACGGTACCATCATAACCGAGGGTTTCTGAAACCCAGTTATTATCGACTTGATTATACTCATAAGTCACTGTTTCCTCAAATACATTGGGTAGTTCGGCATTTTGACCATCTACTCCATCTCGGCCATCAGAACCAGAACATCCTGTAAGTACAACCGCAAAAATTCCTATAAGTCCAAATATCTTTTTCATAGTGTTTGTTTAAAGTTCAAATAGTATTAAGCAACTACCGTTCCGCTTTTTTAACTCAGAATTCAGAATTCAGAATTCAAAATAAAAATAGCATCCCAATAGAAGTTCCCCCGTGGGGGGCTAGGGGGATTTGGGCTAGGGGGATTATTAGTCAAAATCCACAGAAGCAGAATTTACGCAAAAACGTTCTCTACTAGCTGTTGGGCCGTCGTTAAAAACGTGTCCTAAGTGGCTACCACAGTTGGCGCACAAAATTTCAGTACGTATCATTCCAAAGGATTTGTCTTCCACATATTCGACCGCGCCATCTATGGCCTCGCTAAAACTGGGCCAGCCGCAGCTGCTTTCAAATTTGCTATCGCTCTCAAACAGCTTGGCATTGCAGGCACCACAATGATACGTGCCATCTTCAAAAAGTAGGTTGTATTTACCGGTATGTGCGCGCTCGGTGCCTTTTTTACGCAGCACGTGATAGCGTTCTTCGCCCAATTGTTTTTTCCATTCGGCTTCGGTTTTTTGTACGGGATATTCTTTTTCGGTACTCATGATAAATTGGCTTTTAATTGAGGAAATCGGTTCTTTCGGTATTAAAATTGGAGATTTTCCCTTAAAATTGGTTTCTTTTTCAGTAAAAATATCCAAAATAATTTAAAGGGTTTGCCAAAGAAATTATAAACAAAGTGCAAGGAAGCCCTCGCGCAAGTTGAATACGGTACGCGCTTTGTATATCTTTGCCTTTTTAGACAAAAACCCATGCAGATTCAGGACAAAATAGAACAAAAAGTGAAGATCGCAGCAAGCGAACTTTACAATGTCACACTCGAAAACGTAGAAATCCAGCCCACGCGCAAAGATTTTGAAGGCGATGTCACCGTAGTGATATTCTCTATGCTGCGCACGATAAAGGGAAATCCCGTGCAAATTGGTGAGAAATTCGGTGAATATATGGTCGAAAATGTGCCTGAAATAACCGATTTTAACGTGATTAAGGGGTTTTTGAATCTAGTGGTTGCAGATGCGTATTATCTTGACTTTTTCCAAGAAATACGGAATGCCGAAAATTTTGGCCGAAAGGCTGAAAGTGGAAAAGCGGTCATCGTAGAATATTCTTCTCCCAATACCAATAAACCTCTGCATCTTGGACATGTTCGGAATAATTTATTGGGTTATTCGGTTGCAGAAATATTAAAGGCTTCCGGTAAAAAAGTCTATAAAACGCAGATTATCAATGACCGCGGCATTCATATCTGTAAAAGTATGCTGGCGTGGAAGAAATTTGGTCACGGTGAAACACCGGAATCTACCGGATTAAAAGGCGATAAATTAGTAGGCAACTATTACGTAAAATTCGATAAAGCCTACAAAGAGGAGCAATCCTATCTTGTTGCTCAGGGAAAAACCAAAGAAGAAGCAGAAAAGCAAGCGCCATTAATCATGGAAGCGCAGGACATGTTGCGGAAATGGGAAGCTGGCGACCTAGAAACGGTTGCGCTCTGGCAGAAAATGAACACCTGGGTTTATGCAGGTTTTAAACAAACCTACGCAAATCTGGGCGTAGATTTTGACTCCTATTATTATGAGAGCAACACGTATTTACTGGGCAAAGACAATATTGAAGAAGGACTGGCAAACGGAGTTTTTTATAAAAAAGAGGATGGTTCCGTTTGGTGTGATCTTACTGAAGACGGTCTTGATGAAAAACTCGTACTGCGCAGTGACGGTACGGCCGTGTATATGACGCAAGATATTGGGACTGCGATACAGCGCGTAAAAGACCATCCCGATGTGGGCGGCATGATCTATACAGTGGGCAACGAGCAGGATTATCACTTTAAAGTGCTTTTCCTTATTTTAAAGAAACTCGGTTTTGAATGGGCGCAACATCTCTCACATTTAAGCTACGGAATGGTGGATCTGCCCAGCGGAAAAATGAAAAGCCGCGAGGGCACTGTGGTAGATGCAGATGATCTTATTGAAGAAATGGCCGCTACCGCAAAAACTATTGCTACGGAATTGGGTAAATTGGAAAGCTATAATCAATCCGAAAAAGAAGAACTTTATAAAATGATAGGTCTGGGTGCATTAAAATATTATGTACTAAAGGTAGATCCCAAGAAACGTATTCTTTTCAATCCGGAAGAATCGGTGGATTTTCAGGGAAATACGGGGCCATTTATTCAATATACCTACGCGCGGATCCAGTCCATTTTGCGTACTGCGAAAGAAACCGGCGTGAGGCCAGAAATTACTCGAAATACGTTGCATCCCAAGGAAAAAGAACTGCTTAAAACGTTGGCAGCATATCCCGACACCATTCAACTGGCCGCAGAAAATTTAAGTCCGGCGTTGATTGCAAACTATACCTACGATCTAGTAAAGGACTTCAATTCTTTCTATCAGCAGGTTTCGATTCTGGGCGCAGATAGTGCGGAAGAAATCAGTTTCCGCGTAGCGCTGTCGCAAAAAGTGGGCGAAGTTATAGCTTCATCCTTTGCACTTCTGGGCATTAATGTGCCTGAGCGCATGTAATTTCAGCAAGAATTAGAACTACGTAAAATGTTACGGCAGAAAGAGATTGACATGATTCGATATTTATTGTTTCAGAAAAGTGTTTTATTTTGAGGAACAGTCTTATTTAAATAAAATGTTTTGTGGTCGCCCGATAATGTTCAGGTTTTTTTTCAAAAGAATGACCCGGAATGATATTTTCCTGCCAAAAACTGCCAATGACATAATGAATGTAGTGCATAGCTTTCAACAGGACAAGAAGTAATAATCAGATTATTCCAGAATTTAGAAAATCGCAAAAAATTGAAATCTTGATAAATTTCCTTTGCGGTCATAAATTAAAAAAAGCCGCATACTGCGGCTTTTTCTTATAAAACAGATTGATGTATTAACCCGCTTCATGAAAGGTGTCTGATGAAGATTTTATTGCGAGGTTATAGATCACTAGTCCAAAACCTATTTTGTTAATTGCATCGCCCAGGTTATAAATCACATCCAGATTGAGGTTTATGAGACCGCCATACCAACCTGGCGTACCCGCAATATAACCTAGAGGATAAATAGCCCAGCCTACCAGTACGAACCAGCAAAGAGCTTTGTGTGCTTGAAGTACATTGCCACCGGCTTTCACAGCTAATTTTTTAGCGCTTCCCAGCCAGATTTCATACACAATAAAAAAGTAGGCCACGGCAGAAATGGCTCCCCAAATATCAGCATTTTCTCTAAAAGCAGTTTCTCCCAGATATCCTGTCACCAGCATAATTACGGAGAGTAGAATTAGTTTCCACATTAATCCTATTTTAGCACCGGCTTTTTTAAGAATCAAGTAAAATTCTACACACATTAATGGCACGGTGAGAACCCAGTCTACATATCTAAAGAAAGTGGGTGATTCTTGAAAATTTTCCCAATACTCACGCATGTAAAAATAATGAAAAGCCGCAATGAGGGTAATCAATCCTGAAACCAAAATGGAAGTCCGCCATTTTTTGTCTACCGTACTCATTGAGAAAAAGAAAAAAACCGCAGCAGCAGTCATGGCCATACTTCCCACAAAGAAGGTAAAACCCACATAATCATCAGTTGCAATTGGTTGTGCCCCTTGGGCAGCAATTGCCGAAAATAGTTGTAAAGTCATAGTATTTTTTTTGTTTAATTAATAAGGCATTAAGTTAAACAATTATTTTGCGTGATTTTAGTTAATGTTTTGAGAATTAGTAATTAAAGAAAGTATTTTTATAGAATGCGAAATTTTATGTTGGTTAGTACATTTATGGCGCTGGGTATTAGTACCTACTTTCCCCCCTGGATAGAAAATGCGCTGGCACTCCTTTTTATTTTGACAATAGGTGTTGTACATGGCGCGAATGATCTTATTTTAATTAAAAAATCAAAGGCATTCAAGACGGCTAATTCTTTAAAGAATCTTAGCTATTATATCGGTGTGATTTTGCTGATCATCGCATTGTTTTTTATAATTCCTCAAATCGCACTTCCAGTATTTGTACTTTTTAGCGCGTATCATTTTGGCGAACAACATTGGGAAACCAATTTAGATGGGCACTGGTTTCTAAATCGATTATTTTATATCATTTATGGCTTATTTATATTTAGCCTTTTATTTGCGGCACATACAGGCGATGTTCAGCAAATAATCTATCAAATGTCTGATATATTTTTACCTGCTTCATTTTTTAATAATGCGCTACTCATTCTATTAATTAGTGTATTAATTTTTCTAGGAGTCTATAAATTCAAGAGAAAACTGAAGACATTTTGGTTAGAAGAGCTATTTTTTATCGTTGTATTTTTTGTGGTTTTTAACACCGCTACGTTGCTTTGGGCCTTTGCGGTCTATTTTGTGCTCTGGCATTCTATCCCTTCCATCAAAGAGCAGGTAGAATTTTTATACGGAACTTGCAATAAAACCACGGTCGTAAATTATCTCAAATTGGCGTGGATTTACTGGCTGGTTGCCCTAATGGGTTTTGGCGTCGTTGTATATTTTTTTAAAGAAGATCAGTCGCTTTTGCTTGCAATCTTTTTTTCATTCTTGGCGGCAATTACTTTTCCTCATGTACTGATTATTTCAAAAATGCATGGAAAAACCCATTAAATAGGACGAAATCAGGTGTTTAAGTCGGTTTTTTGAATTGATATGTTTTATTCTGTTTTGAAAATATAGGGGATTGGTATTCTTGTAGTTTATGAGAGTTGAAAAAATTGAAATTTATAATTACATATCTTTGAGGAAAACAAATCACAATGGATCTACAAACTAGAAAAATCACATTTATTCAGGAGTTTTTTGGAAATTCAAAGCGAGGAAGCTATTTTCAAGCCTGAAAAATTGCCTAAAAAGTAGCAAAAATCGGCTGAAAACGGTAAAATTCAGCATATCACCGAGGAGGAATTGAATAAACGAATTGATATTTTCCATGCAAATTTGCCGAAAATGAGAAGAACCAAATGAGCCTTTTCATATAGGATGCAATAACTCAATTTTCATCAGCTTTTAAGTCATTTTTCAATGTTAATTCCTGTTTTAAACACTTCCAGATTAATTCTTCGGCTTATTTCTAAATCAGATTTGAGTAAAATCCATGAATTGCATTCAATGCCGGAAATTGATCAGTACAACACGCTCGGAATTCCTAAAAACATAGGCGAAACCAGAAAAATCGTTGAAGGTTGGATTGCGCAAAACACCGAGGAGAAACAAACCCATTTTACTTTTAAAGTTGAACTTAAAGATGCAGATGAATTTATCGGCCTTATTGCGATAAATCTGGGCAAGCCGAAATTTAAAAATGCTGAAATCTGGTATAAATTCCATAGCAGCTTTTGGGGAAAAGGTTTTGCTACGGAAGCAGTAAACAAAATACTGGACTTTGGTTTTGATGAGCTTCAATTACATCGCATAGGAGCCGGTTGTGCTGTAAATAATCTGGCAAGCATCAGAGTTTTAGAAAAATTGGGTATGACGAGAGAAGGTAGGAAAAGACAAGTATTGCCGTTAAAAGATGGCTGGTCAGATAATTTTGAATACGCAATCCTTTCCACAGATAGGTAGTGAACAGTGTACAGTTGCAGTAAGCAGTCTCAATGGGCAGTGAACAGTTAACGATGAATTGTGAACGATTAAACAATTAAACGCATAAACCATTATACCAATAAACGGTTCAACAGTTAAACGTTGAACAATTCAACAAATAAACAAATAAACCTATTTAACCTTCCCGCCCAAATCCTTATTTTTGCCTTTTGAAATTAGAATGAAAACCTATGTTTGACAATTTAAGTGATAAGCTTGATAAGGCGATGCACGTGCTTAAAGGGCACGGGCAGATTACAGAAGTAAACATTGCCGAAACCCTTAAAGAAGTTCGTCGCGCGCTCGTAGATGCTGATGTGAACTATAAGATCGCAAAAGATTTTACCACTACGGTAAAAGAGCGCGCGATGGGGCAGGATGTGCTTACTTCGCTTAAACCTGGCCAACTAATGATCAAGTTGGTGAAAGATGAACTTACCACGCTCATGGGTGGCGATGCAGCAGGCATTAATCTTTCTGGCGAGCCCAGCGTAATATTGATGTCTGGGCTTCAAGGTTCTGGTAAGACTACTTTTTCTGGCAAACTTGCTAATTTCCTTAAAACAAAAAAGGCTAAAAAACCTTTGTTAGTAGCATGTGACGTATATCGCCCCGCGGCAATAGATCAGTTGCATGTAGTAGGTGATCAGATTAATGTTGAGGTTTATTCCAACCGGGAAGAAAAAGATCCGGTTAAGATTTCACAGGCTGCCATCGCCTACGCTAAGAAGAATGGCCATAATGTGGTGATCATTGATACCGCAGGTCGTCTCGCGGTAGATGAAGCGATGATGGCCGAGATTGAAAATGTCCATAAAGCGGTACAACCTCAGGAAACCTTGTTTGTGGTAGATGCCATGACGGGGCAGGATGCCGTAAATACAGCCAAAGCCTTTAACGACCGTCTTAATTTTGACGGAGTAGTGCTGACCAAATTGGACGGTGATACACGTGGTGGTGCCGCGCTTTCCATAAAATCTGTTGTCAATAAACCCATCAAGTTTATAGGTACAGGAGAGAAAATGGAGGCAATTGATATTTTCTACCCATCGCGGATGGCAGACAGAATCCTGGGAATGGGTGACGTCGTGTCGCTGGTAGAACGGGCCCAGGAACAATTTGATGAAGAGGAAGCGCGGAAATTACAGAAGAAAATCGCCAAGAATCAGTTTGGTTTTGACGATTTTCTCAAGCAGATTCAGCAGATCAAAAAAATGGGGAATATGAAAGACCTGATCGGGATGATACCCGGGGCCGGAAAAGCCTTAAAAGGTCTTGATATTGACGATGACGCATTTAAGGGAATAGAAGCCATTATTCACAGTATGACTCCCGGGGAACGAACCGAACCCACCATTATAAACAGCAGCCGTAAAAAGCGCATCAGTAAAGGTTCTGGAACCACAGTACAAGAAGTAAACCAATTGCTGAAACAGTTCAACCAGATGGGCAAAATGATGAAAATGATGCAAGGCGGTGGTGGTCGCCAGATGATGCAGATGATGAATAAAATGAAATAGTCAGTTTTCAGTGGGCAGTTGCAGTGAGCAGTGGCAGTAAATAAAAAAGGATAGATTTTGGGAGTAGGGGAACTTTTGGCATATAAAAAAGCATTTGCGGTTGCGATGGATGTTTTTGAAGTATCCAAAACTTTTCCGAAAGAAGAACGATATTCTTTGACCGATCAGATAAGAAGAAGTTCACGTGCTGTGTGTGCTAACTTGAGCGAAGCATACAGAAAAAGACGCTATGTCAATCACTTTATAAGCAAATTGACAGATGCAGATGCCGAGAACGCTGAAACTCAAACTTGGATCATTTTCGCGGAAGCCTGAAATTATATTTCAGAAGATCAAAAAAGTAAAACCTTAAATGAGTCAGAGGAGGTTGGTAAACTGCTTAACTTCATGATAAACAATCCAATAAAATTTGGTGTAACTCAAAAAAATTAATTCCTTTACTGAGACTGAGACTGAGACTGAGACTGAGACTGAGACTGAGACTGAGACTGAAAACTGAAATATGACAATTCTAGACGGTAAAAAGATAAGCAACGATATTAAGAACGAGATAACCGCAGAGGTTACAAAAATGAAGGAGCGAGGCGAGAAAGTACCGCACCTTGCAGCAATTATTGTGGGCAGTGATGGGGCAAGTATGACCTATGTGAATAGTAAAGTGAGTGCTTGTAAACGCATAGGTTTTGAATCTACCCTAGTGCGTATGCCCAGTACAACCAGCGAATTTGAACTCCTTAAAAAAATCAAGGAACTCAACGAAAATGACGACATTGATGGATTTATTGTACAATTACCGCTTCCTCCGCAAATTGACACGCAAAAGGTGCTGCTGGCTGTTAATCCAGATAAGGATGTAGACGGTTTTCACCCGACCAACTTCGGTAAGATGTCGTTAGATATGAGTACGTTTATTCCGGCAACGCCTTTCGGTATCTTGGAACTTCTGGAGCGCTATGACATTCCTACCAAGGGAAAACATACCGTGGTTATAGGCCGTAGTCATATTGTGGGTCGTCCCATGAGCATTTTGATGGGAAGAAGTGGTTTTCCGGGGAATTCTACAGTTACGCTTACGCATGAATTCACTAAAAATATTACCCAGATCACCTCACAAGCAGATATTGTTATCATAGCAGTGGGAATCCCCAACTTTTTAAAAGCTGAAATGATCAAGGACGACGCCGTGGTCATCGATGTGGGCATTACGCGTGTGCCAGATGAGAACGAAGAGCGCGGTTATTATCTAGCCGGGGATGTGGATTTTGAAAATGTAAGCAAAAGAGCAAGTTTTATTACACCAGTTCCTGGAGGTGTGGGACCAATGACGATTGCAATGTTACTAAAAAACACGCTATTGGCTAGAGAACGTCACCTTGAAGCAAAATAAATAGATAATCCTATAATATAGAAAAACGGTCATTTATCTTATATAAATGACCGTTTTTAGTTATAAATAGTCTGTTTTTAATAGATTTTAAAAGTATCGTTTGAGGTTAAAATTAACTTTCACGCTAAAATCTATTTCTTGGATTCGGCCTCTAGCTCCAGAAAATGTTTTGCACAAAGCGCTGCTCCAATGATGCCGGCATGATTTTGTGTCTGAGCTGCACGTATTGGAACCTGCACGTCGAGATATTTTATATATTCATCTATATTTTTACTTGCACCACCACCTATAATGATAAGGTCTGGACTGGTAACAGTAGTTGCAAGCTTTAGGAATTTATTAAAACGTTTGCCCCATTTTTTAAAACTCATGTCGCCATCTAATCTTACCTTTCTGGAAGCGTACTCTTCAATGGTTTTATTCTTTTTGTAGCGCATCTGG
>JBBPYO010000535.1:0-3907 GCA_038199845.1 Flavobacteriales bacterium | reverse complement strand
TGCAAGCGGTGTTTTACCCCGGCCATTTTTGCTGCCATCATACCTACAATTCCAGCTTTTGGCGTATGGGTATGCACGATAAACGGTTTTTCACGTTTCAGGATTTTATAGAGCTTATATAAAGAAGCAAGATCCTGACGCGGCGTGATCTCACGCGTCATTTCAAGATCTATCGTTTCAATACCCTCGTTATCCCGTACTTTTTGCATGTTTTCTTTCGCCCCAGCAATACCTATTATATTGTAAAACTGATTCATATACTTTAACTGGCCCCTCAATAAAATCCATAAGGATCCCGAAACGGTGGTAATTCTGATCAACTTTTTCTTCATGAGGTTTAAAAAAGATTTGGTACTGCAAATATGCAAGAATTAATTAAATCCCGCTAGTGTGTTTTTTATCCAACTTCATGGATTTATAAACCAAGAATGAATTGATGCTCAAATTGCGGCATTTTTACGAAGAATTTTAAAAATTGTTACAGATATCTCAAATCCTTAAATACACGGAATAGGAATCAAATCCGGAATATTGAATCTTTGAATTTACAAGTTGAATTTTCAATTTTAATATAATGAAACATTTGTCCTTCATCTTATAAACATTAACTTTCCACCTCATGAAGACCAAAAAAATTCATATTGTAGGTGGTGGTCTTGCTGGACTTACGGCGGCTGTTCATCTTTTAAAGAGTGGCTTTGAAGTAACGGTCTTTGAGAAAAATTCTTACCCCAAACATAAAGTATGCGGAGAATATATTTCTAATGAAGTCCTGCCTTATATCAAAAGTTTAGGACTCGATCCATTTAAATATGGGGCTGTTTCTCTAAAAGAATTGCATTGTTCAAGTTCAAATGGTGAGAGTATAACGACCCAACTTCCGCTGGGTGGTTTTGGGCTGAGTCGGTATATATTAGATGATATATTGCATAAATTCGTTTTGGAGGCGGGAGGAGAAATCCTTCAGGAGCAAGTGGAAAATATCGTATTTAACGGTGAAAGATTTGATATTAAAACAATTTCCGCAAAAAAGTACGAAGCAGAAATTGTCATTGGTTCGTATGGTAAACGCTCTAATCTTGATATTTCCCTTTCGCGGAAATTTATAAACCATAAATCACCTTGGATGGCCGTAAAATCGCATTATAAAGGCGATTTTCAGACCGATTTAGTTGGTCTACACAACTTTAAGGGCGGTTATTGTGGAATTTCAAAAGTCGAAAATGAAGCTATAAATGTTTGCTACCTCGCGCGTTTAGATTCTTTTCAACACTATAAAGATCTTGATTTATATCGGGAAGAGGTTCTTCGGAAGAATAAGTTTCTCGATGCATTTTTTGAGCAGGCAACGCCCATTTTCAAAAAACCGCTAACAATTAGTCAGATTTCATTTGATACTAAAGAACGCGTTATAAATCACGTTTTGATGTGCGGCGACAGCGCGAGTTTAATTCATCCGCTCTGCGGAAACGGGATGGCCATGGCGATTGTGGGCGCACGTATTTTGAGCGAATGTATCATTGCTCATAAGGAGCAGGGCAGTACGCGGAACCAGCTGGAAATGTCTTACGTGCAACAGTGGCAGAAACAGTTCAAATCGCGTTTACGATGGGGCAGGGGGCTTCAGAAAATACTGACCAGCCCTGCGGCGACAAATCTGGGTATCGCCACAATGCAGCACACACCAGGACTCTTTCAACAACTTATAAAACAAACTCACGGCAAATCTTCCAAAGTATGAATGAGCGCATCTTAAAACCAGAACTGATGGACGATCCACTGCTGGAAGAGAGCAAATTGACCGCGGCGCTTCAAGACGTTACCCTCGTCAATAAATGGCTGGGTGGGCAGCAAATAACCTTGGATGGGATCGCTTATTTTTTTAAGAAATATCCTCAAGAATCCTATACAATCACAGATATGGGCTGTGGGGATGGCGAAATGCTGCGAAAAATGGCTCTTTTTTGTCGAAAAAGAGGGGTAAAAGCCTGTTTTATAGGTTTCGATTTCAATGCAAAAAGTATTATACTGGCTCAGAAGCGTTCCGCCGATTTTCCAGAGATCAGTTTTAGACAACAGGATATTTTAAAACTAACCGAAAAAGACGAACTTTTTGACATAATTACGAGTACCTTGACCATGCACCACTTTACAGATGCAGAAATCTTGAATTTTTTGTATTGTTTTGAAAAGCGTTCTGTACTGGGCTGGGTAATTAATGATCTGCACCGTAGCAAACTTGCAACGATTCTATTTCGGGGATTTAGTGGTATTTTTATGAAAACAAAAATCGCGCGTTACGACGGTCTCATTTCCATTGGACGCGCGTTCAAAAAAAAAGAATTGATAATTTTTGCCGAAAAACTGGGTTTAAAACACTACAAACTACAGTGGCGATGGGCTTTTAGATATTTATGGATAGTAGACAGCAAGGCGTAAAAATAGTTGGGATAAGTAAAGAATTACCTCCATATTCCCGGGAAACACCAGATATTATGCCGCTGCTCGATGGCTGGCTCGTTGGAAAGGATGAGCGTTTTCAGCGGAAGGTCAAAAAGATCTTTGGAAACGCGGCGGTGGATAGAAGGTACAGTATTATGGCCCCGGAAGAAGTTTTTGCCGCTACCTCCTTTGAAGAAAAAAACGATATCTACATCCGTGAGGTTATAAAACTTGGCGAGAAAGTACTTGATAAAGCCTTAAAAAATAGCGGTTGGTTGCCAACGGATATTGACTACATCATTACCGTAAGCTGCACCGGGATTATGATTCCCTCGTTAGATGCGTACTTGATCAATCGTTTACAGTTGCGCGAGGATGTGGTGCGGCTTCCGGTTACCGAAATGGGTTGCGCGGCTGGAATTTCAGCCATGGTATACGCAAATGAGTTTTTAAAGGCGAATCCTGGCAAGCGAGCTGCAATAATTGCAGTAGAAAGTCCAACCGCTACTTTTCAATTAGATGATTATTCGATGGCAAATGTGGTAAGTGCGGCAATTTTTGGCGATGGCGCGGCCTGCGCTCTTCTTTCTTCGCATGAAGAAGATTCCGGCCCAGAAATAATAGATACCGGAATGTACCACTTTTTTGATGCCGAAGAGATGATGGGTTTTAAACTCACCAATATGGGCCTTAAAATGATACTTGATCCCGCTGTTCCCGATACTATTGCCAGTCATTTTCCTAAAATTGTTCATCCGTTTTTAAAGCGAAACGGACTTGTTATTGAAGATATTGACCATTTAATCTTTCATCCGGGTGGTAAAAAAATTGTTCAAACAGTGGAAGCGCTTTTTGGAGAAATGGGAAAAAACATTGATGACACAAAAGAGGTGCTTCGTCTATACGGAAATATGAGCAGCGTCACGGTTCTATATGTTTTGGAGCGTTTTATGGAGCGTGGCATGAAAACAGGTGAACACGGACTAATGCTAAGTTTTGGGCCTGGTTTTTCCGCGCAACGGGTTTTATTGAAATCCACCTAACCCCGAAGGAGGAATAAAAACCACGCGTAGGAATAATGAATAAATAAGAAATTGTTTATGTTAACTCAGGATTTTAATAAAAATAGCAATAATAATAGTTGGGCACTCATTCTTGGCGGCAGTTCAGGCCTGGGTCTCGCTTCCGCGAAAAAATTGGCCGCCCACGGAATGCATATTTGTATTGTACACAGAACGCGTCGAAGTAAATTGTCCGATTTTGAGATCGAAAAAGAGATATTAATTGGCTTCGGAAATAAGGTAGTTGATTTTAATGCTGACGCGTTAGATGAAACTAAACGAATAGATATTCTCGATTTTTTGAGAAAGGAAAATGCGCAGGTGAACGTATTGTTGCACAGCATCTCTAAAGGGAATCTCAAACCTATTTATTCAAAAGATAAAAATGTAAAAATCCTTAATTC
>JBBPYO010000534.1:0-2331 GCA_038199845.1 Flavobacteriales bacterium | reverse complement strand
CAAGGTATTTTCCGCGTAGCGGAAGATTTACAGATTGATTTCGAGAAAGTAAGCGGTACAAAACCTGAAATTCTTACTTCCCCAAAATCAGCAAAAACTCTTATAATCGTTGGTACTCTCGGTCAAAGTGAAATTATTGATCAACTTGCCAAAAGCGGTAAAATTGATTCCGTTTCCCTAGCCGGAAAATGGGAAAAATTCACCACACAGATCGTTAAAAATCCTATGGAAGGCGTTGAGCAGGCGCTTGTGATTGCGGGCAGCGACAAGCGCGGTACGATCTACGGAATGTATGATCTGTCACGGCAAATGGGCGTTTCGCCCTGGTATTATTGGGCGGATGTCCCGGTGGAAAAACAGTCGGTTTTATATGTAAAACCCGGTGTGCATACCAACGGCGAACCCAAAGTAAAATACCGTGGAATTTTTCTCAATGATGAAATGCCCGCGCTGGGCGGCTGGGCAAATGAAAATTTCGGCGGATTTACCTCTGGTTTTTATGAGCACGTTTTTGAACTTATTCTCCGTCTGAACGGCAATTATCTCTGGCCGGCAATGTGGGGGCGTATGTTTTACGTGGACGATCCCAAAAATGGTCCGCTTGCCGATGAATATGGGATCGTAATGGGAACATCGCACCATGAACCCTTGACCCGTGCACAGACCGAATGGAAAGAAAGTAAAGGCGCATGGGATTTTTCTACAAATGCCGATACGTTGAAGAAATTCTGGCGTGGCGGTGTAGAACGCATGGGAAACACAGATGCGCTCGTGACCATAGGCATGCGCGGCGATGGCGACGAACCCATGACCGAGGGAACGGCGATTGATTTACTGGAAAACATTGTTTCCGCACAGCGGGAAATTATAGCAGAGGTGACCGGCAAACCTGCTGAAAAAACTCCGCAGATCTGGGCACTTTACAAAGAAGTTCAGGATTATTATGATCAAGGCATGCGCGTTCCAGATGATGTAACGCTGCTTTTTGCAGATGATAATTGGGGAAATATAAGGAAACTGCCCGAGCTGGATGCCGCCCCGCGCAAAGGTGGTTATGGCATTTACTACCATTTTGATTACGTGGGCGGCCCGCGCAATTATAAATGGATCAACACCACACAAATAGAGCGCGTTTGGGAACAGATGCATCTTGCCTACGAATCTGGCGTTGACAAAGTATGGATCGTGAATGTGGGCGATCTCAAACCTATGGAATTTCCTATTTCTTTTTTTCTGGATTACGCTTGGGATCCCGATGGCATTGATGCATCAACGCTTCCGGATTATTATGAAAATTGGGCTTTTCACACATTTAATGGCCAAAAAACCACCGAAATCGCCGATATTTTAAAGAAATACACCAAATATAATTCGCGCCGAAAACCCGAACTTATAGACACCACAACGTACAGTCTCACAAATTATAATGAAGCAGATCGTGTGGTCGCTTCTTATGTCAGCCTTGCGGCGAAAGCCAATAAAGTGGGCGATCAATTGCCAAAGGAATATCAAGATGCGTATTACGAACTCGTACTTTTTCCCGTTCTCGCCAGTGCAAACCTCAACGAAATGTATGTCGCTGCCGCAAAAAACCACTGGTATGCCAGCCAAGGCCGCGCTGCCACAAATCAATATGCTGAGAAAGTAAAAGAACTCTTTGAAAAGGATGCTGAACTTACTGAGTTTTACAATAAAGAACTGGCCGGTGGAAAGTGGAATCATATGATGGATCAAACACATATTGGTTACACCTACTGGCAGCAACCGGAAAAAAATACCATGCCAAAAGTTGATCGTTTGATTTTACCAGATACCGCTGAATTGGGAGTTTCTGTGGAAGAATCTGAAAAGTGGTGGCCGGAATCAAAAGATGAAGCGCAGTTGCCCATTTTTTACGATTTCAATGATCAAAAACATAATATTACGGTATTCAACCGCGGACAAAAAACACTCGATTTCACCCTAAAATCTACCGAAAAGTGGCTGATCTTGCCCGAAAAAAGGCAAAAAACAAAAATTCAGACTGAAATTCCTGTCGCTATTGATTGGTATCAAGCGCCCGAAGGTAAAAGTAAAGGTGAGATAATTATTTCCTCTAGAAAAGATAAAGTTTCTGTTCGTGTATTTATCGGTAAAAGAAATGGTAAAAATACCGAAGGGTTTCAAGAGCAAAACGGATATATTTCAATTTCGGCAGTAGATTTTTCGGCAAAAAAGACCGAAAATGGCTTCGATTGGGCGATTATTGACAATCTGGGAAAAACGGGTTCAAGCATAACCCCAACTCCGGTTTTTGTAGCTCCACAAGAGATTACCTCAACCTCACCCCGT
>JBBPYO010000533.1:0-3731 GCA_038199845.1 Flavobacteriales bacterium | reverse complement strand
TCAAAATTCAATAATTACAAGGCGTTTTACCAAAAGGCGCTAAAAGATAAAAGTTTAGAAACGTACCGCTTGGTAGATCTGAGGTTTAAAGGCCAGGTAGTCGGTACTAAAAAATAAGGTTATGGAAGATAATGATATCGCGGTAGGACTTGATATAGGAACCACTAAAATCGTAGCTATGGTGGGCCGCTATAACGAGTATAAAAAAATGGAGATTCTGGGCATTGGTAAATCCAAGAGCCTGGGCGTGCATAGGGGTGTTGTAAATAATATCACCCAGACCATACAATCCATTCAGCAGGCCATTCAGGAGGCAGAAAGTGCGTCTGCCATTAAAATTGAAGATGTGGTGGTGGGTATTGCCGGTCAGCATATACGAAGTTTGCAGCATAGCGATTATATCACCCGCGCCAACCCGGATGAGGTGATCGATATGAAAGATATTGATATGCTGTGCAATCAGGTACATAAACTGGTAATGTTGCCGGGTGAAGAGATTATTCACGTGCTTCCGCAAGAATATAAAGTTGATGGTCAGGCAGAGATCAAAGAACCCATAGGAATGTATGGAGGCCGGCTAGAAGCCAATTTCCATGTGGTGGTGGGGCAGGTTTCCAGTATTCGGAATATAGGCCGCTGTGTAAAAAGCGCAGGCCTTAACCTTGATCGAATTACATTGGAGCCGCTCGCCTCGGCAAATGCAGTACTCAGTCAGGAAGAAAAAGAAGCCGGTGTCGCATTAATAGACATAGGTGGCGGTACCACAGATCTGGCCATTTTTAAAGATGGGATCATACGGCATACTGCTGTGATTCCGTTTGGCGGAAATGTGATTACAGAAGATATCAAAGAAGGTTGCAGCATCATAGAAAAGCAGGCTGAACTGTTGAAAATCAAATTCGGTTCTGCGTGGCCAGGAGAAAATAAGGACAATGAGATTGTATCTATTCCCGGTTTGCGCGGTAGGGAACCGAAAGAAATCACACTAAAAAACCTTTCCAAAATTATCCATGCACGAACGGTGGAAATAGTGGAACAGGTGTACCAAGAGATTAAAAATTACGGTCACGAGGAGCAGAAAAAGAAGTTGATCGCCGGTATTGTACTCACTGGTGGAGGTGCGCAACTCAAGCATCTAAAACAGCTAGTGGAATATATTACAGGAATGGATACGCGCATAGGTTTCCCTAATGAACATTTAGCCGGTGACAGTAATTCAGAAACCACTAGTCCGCTTTATGCCACAGCAGTAGGACTTGTAATGAACAGTCTGGAAGGGAAGCTTGAAAAGCATAGAAAGCCTAAAGTAGAAGAGAAAGTTTTGGAAGAGGACTTTAAGCAGGAAGTTGAACGGAAAGAAGAATTTCGTGAAGATCCAAATGCACCTCAACCTACGCGACAGCGTAAAAGTATTTTTGATAAGTGGGCAGAGAAGTTCAAGGATTTTTTGGATAATGCCGAATAGCTTTTGAGTAAAGAAAACAAAGAACAAAGAGAATAGAAAAGATATAAAAATTATAAACGGCTGCTTTTTACGAAAAATTTCGGTCAAAAAGAGGACGTTATCAGTAGGATCATGAAGATGACAACGGGTGTTTTGGCCTTAAAATGTTAATGATCCTCTAATTGATTTTGAATAAAAGCAACCCAAATAATAATAACAGTCAACACGATTTATTATGAGCAACACAGATTTTGAAAACATTTCGTTTGATCTGCCCAAAAACCAAAGCAACGTCATTAAAGTAATAGGCGTAGGCGGTGGTGGCAGCAATGCTATTAACCACATGTTTCAAGCCGGTATCAAAGGGGTGGACTTTGTAGTCTGCAATACCGATGCGCAAGCGCTTGAAAACAGTCCGGTACCTATAAAAATTCAGTTGGGCGTGAGCCTTACCGAAGGTCTTGGGGCGGGTGCAAACCCAGAAGTGGGGGAACAAGCTGCCATTGAGAGTACAGAAGAAATCAAGCAGATGCTGGGTGTAAATACTAAAATGATATTTATTACAGCTGGTATGGGCGGAGGAACGGGGACAGGAGCCGCGCCCGTCATTGCAAAAATGGCCAGGGAAATGGATGTTCTTACCGTGGGTATTGTCACTATCCCATTTCAGTTTGAGGGGAAAATACGGAACGAACAAGCGCAGCTGGGAGTTGAAAAACTACGCGCACAAGTAGATTCACTTATTGTTATCAATAACAATAAACTGCGAGAGGTTTATGGAAACCTGGGCTTTAAAGCTGGTTTTAGCAAGGCAGACGAGGTGCTTGCGACGGCATCGCGCGGTATCGCAGAGGTAATAACACACCATTACACGCAAAATATTGACCTTCGGGATGCAAAAACGGTATTGAGCAACAGCGGTACCGCCATAATGGGTAGCGCACACGCCAGTGGAGCAACGCGGGCTACAGATGCTATTCGCAAAGCGCTTGATTCCCCTTTGCTCAATGATAATAAAATCAAGGGATCTAAAAATGTGCTTCTACTTATTGTTTCCGGTGAAGAGGAAATAACCATAGATGAAATTGGCGAGATCAATGATCACATTCAAGACGAAGCCGGCCACAGCGCAAATATCATAATGGGTGTAGGTGAAGATGAAAAATTGGGCGATGCCATTTCAGTTACGATTATTGCTACGGGGTTTAATGTAGAACAGCAAAATGAGATCGTAAATACAGAAACTAAAAAGATCATTCATACCCTAGAGGATGAACAAAGAGCACAACACGATCTTTCTCCAAAGAGGACCGGTGGGACTATAAATTTTCCGGCTTTGCCGCAAAAAGGGAATGAAGAAAAGGAAGATAAAATAGTGAAGCATACGCTTGATGACGATGTTGATCCTATGGATGTCATGATGCCGCCAAAAAAAAAGGAAGAGAAACCGGCAGATAAAAAAGCAGATTTTATTGCTAGCACTTCTGTGATACGCGATATCATGGTGGAATATGAAGAAGTATTTGCGCCGCAAGTGGAGGAGCTTTTGAAGGAAGACGAGGAATATGAAGATGATGAAGACTTTGAGATCGTAAGTATAGACGCGCCTGCACAAGAAGAGGACGTGATGGATATGTTTGACAAAGAGGAAGAACAATTCACACTTTCTTTTGATCTTCCATTAAATGATGATCTTCAGGACGAGTGGAAAGAAGATGATGATGACGAAGTGGTTTATGATCTTGCCGATGATGACCTGAAAGACATTGAGGTTAAAAATCCAATAGAAGTGATTTCGGTTACCGAAGTTGATAAAACAGGCGAGAAGCGTTACAGTCTGGATGATTATATGGATTTTGAGGAAAAATTGAACAATGCAAAACCGAAATCCAACGTCAGGGAAGAGGAGCCTATTATATTTGAGAAAAAAACAATAGCGCCTCAAAAGGAAGAAGAAAATGAAGAGGACAAGGATGAAGATCCCATGAACAATCCCATTTCCAAATTACTAAGCGAGCGCGCTGCGGAACGTCGACGCATGATGAAGGAGTTCAATTATAAATTCAGCAACAGTCAGTCGCGAATTGACGAGATTGAAAAGCAGCCTGCATACAAACGTATGGGTGTAAATCTGGATGAAAATCCTTCTGGCAGATCAACGATCTCTCGTACTTCAGTGAGTATAGGTGATGACGGAATCAAATTGCGCAGCAACAATTCCTTTTTACATGATAATGTAGACTAATTGATACTAATGTGCGAAAATCAGCCAAAAACGACTGAACTT
>JBBPYO010000532.1:0-3166 GCA_038199845.1 Flavobacteriales bacterium | reverse complement strand
TGCAACAAGTAGCGGGCGCAGTTTCAGCATCATTAAAGTATGGATATTTTGATAAAGTTTCAAATATAGTTAAAAGGAAATAGGGCATCTCTTTATTCCTTCGTTTTTTATACCTCAAAAGCCATTCCTATAAATCCAGGCTATCCCTCACATATTCGAATTTTTTAGCATTTTGCTTCCAGTACTGTGTTTTAAGGGTTTTCAGCCGGGTCGCTTTTGCGATAACCATGGGCGCTTTTGACCCAGAACCACTACGGTATGATTCTTCCCAACCCGTAATGGAGTATGGAAATTCGCGTTCGTAGTTGATGACAATCTTGCGATCTAGCTGCGTATATGCGACGGTATAACTGCTATCGGTTTTGCTCAATTGAGCCTCATAAGGTTTTAGTTCGGCATGTTTTAAACGGGTAAATTCCAGCGAGGGAATTACCAGTTGTTTTCCTGTGGGAAGGCTATCGGGATCTACGCGCAACTGTGCCCAGAGTTCATCTTCAAGAATATTCTTCTGCAGCGCATAATTTTTATCGGCTTCCCCTTCAAAATAAGAATGCAGGCTTACTTCAAAATTCCCACGATTATTGAGTTGTACGTATTGCTGGCCGCACCATTCTTGCACGCTATTGCTGAGTTTTATGGCATGACTTTTTTGTTCTAGCGGGTAAAAAACACTGCTCATAATGGAGTAGGGGTAAATACCGGTAATAAAATTTATGGTTTTGTTGAGTTTGAGTATAGGTATATTTTTAGTGGTTTTCCCATCTGCTTTTACTTGCTCATTGGGTAAAAAATCTTCCTTCACAAAAACAAGTACCGCTTTGCCATCGCGCATTTCGCCATAATGTGGTTGTTTGAGCTGATATGAAGTGATTTCGGCGTTGCCCGAAAACCAGTATTCCTTGAAATCAGCATCTAGAGTTCTCGTCTCATATGCCGATTTCGAGTATGCTTCGGCAGTTTCTGAACGGATTTGGCCGTTATTTTTGCAGGCAATACAAACACTGAGAATAATAAAGATGCCAGGAATTAATTTTATTGCAGACATTATTTTTGACTTAAAGGTAGCGTTATTCGTCTAGAAATTCATGTAACATTTGGTAAAGTAGATGTGTGGGTAATCCCATTACAGTGTTAAATGAACCTTCCAACTTGAGCATCCCAATGTGCCCTAGCCATTCTTGAATTCCGTAGCCGCCAGCTTTGTCGTATGGTTTGTAATTTTCAATATAATACTCTATTTCTTCAGTGGAAAAAGTCTTAAAATAAACAAAGGCGGTATCACTTTTTACTGTAATTTTTTCAGTGGAAAGCAAACAAAGGGAAGAAATGACTTGGTGTTTTTTCCCGCTTAAGCCAGAAAGCATAATTCGAGTCTCTGCGGCATTTTTAGGTTTTCCCAAAATCTGATCTTCGTTGACCACAATGGTGTCACCGGTAATAACAATCTGATTAGGTTGCAAATTTTCTTTAAAAACTTCGGCCTTGGCAAACGCAATATGTTCCGCTACTGCGGAAGGATTCAATTCCGGCGGAAAGCTTTCTTCAACGGAACGCACAATTACTTCAAAATCCAGGTTCATTGCCTCCAGTAATTGTTTCCTGCGGGGCGATTGTGAGGCGAGAATAAGTTTTCTGGAAGCTAATCTGGTTTTAAGCATATAACAAACTTAAGCTGAGCACGCCCAGCGAAAAAATTCCGAAGAGCATGCTTATTTTTAGATATTTTGATAATCTGGAAAAATCCTTTTTTGAAGTTGCCGTCCATGCTTTTATAGCAAAAAAGAGAAGGGAACTGGCGACGACGAAAAGCAGATACGCGGTGGTAACGGGATTTGTATATAAAAAGGAATAGATATAAACGACAAGTAAGGCAATATATACAATGGCGAGAATGCTCATGATCTTTGCGGTGCGCACACGGCCTAAAATGATGGGAAGGCTTTGCAGGCCGTACGCATGGTCACCGTCCATATCTTCAATATCCTTGACGATCTCGCGCAATAAATTGAGTAAAAAGGCAAAAATGGCATAATCGCGCAGCACCGAAATGGGATTTGTCAATGATGGGCCATAACTTGTAACTAAAGGAGAAAGGTCGAAAATGACTACAATAAGTATTGCCGAAGCCACGAGCACGCTTATCAAAATATTTCCGACTAGTAAAATCTGCTTTAAAAACGTTGCATAACTATATAAAAGTGCCGAAATAAACACGAAAAACGCTGCATACGCACTGTTTCCGCTTTGCAGCGAAAGAAAATAGCCACAACCAACTCCGGCAATATTTAGGGCCAAATAGTAATTAAATGCCCTTTTTTCGGTGATTTTCAGTGGAATAAGGCGTTTTTCTGGCCTGTTTATACGGTCAATTTCTACATCTTCTATATCATTGATGATATACCCGGCCGCCGCGATACAAAGACTCGCTAACGCAAGCATAAAAAATTCTCCTGTGGAAAGTGCCACCGGAATATCCAGCGCTTTTAAAAAGCCAAAATGTACCAGCATTTGGGTAACCAGTAAAAGCAACAGATTTTTATACCGAATAAGATTAAGAAAATGCAATGCGCCTATTTTTTTATGAAGCGGTAAAGATAGGGAGGTTTATTATTATTTCTATTGTCATTATTATGGCATTGTTATTTTTGAAATTAAAAGGAACATTAATGATTAAGAGGTAAACAGTTTTGATTGATTTTTCAACATTCACGTGGCTTCGGTACAAATTTCTTTCCGCTTGGGCTTCAAGGAATTCACTCAGCCACCGTTTATCTGGGACTTCGGTACAAATGGCCTTCCACAAGGAATTTGGGGAATTCACTCAGCCATCTACAATCACCTACCGTCAAACTTAAGTGACGCGCATCTGTCTAAATGCATCGTTCAAAGCTCTGAACTCTGAACTCGAAACCTTGAACTCAAAACCCTCTAACTTTTAGAACTTCTTATTAACCGAACCCCCGCTACTTTCTGAGTCGCGTACTTCTCTAGGCTCGCCCCAGTAATTTACGCTTCCGCCGCTAGAAGCTTCTGCATCCAATGTTTTTGAAGCATATAAATCAATTGTTCCTGCCGAAGAAAGATCTGCTGTTGCCTGTTCGGTTTTTAATTCCTTTGCATCTATTGAAGCAGCAGAACTGGCAGAACCATTAAAAGTCTGTGTCAG
>JBBPYO010000531.1:0-2142 GCA_038199845.1 Flavobacteriales bacterium | reverse complement strand
GTAGCGGACAATACTTGCGTTATTACCCGGATCGACCAATTGCCTTTCTGGGCTGCTTTCCCAAGTCTTGCCCTTATCTTTTGAAATGTGGACAAAACGGTAGCCATCTTTAGTATTTACACGTGAATTGATCATATAACTCCCATCGGTCAATTCCATCACTTTGGATTCGTCGGCTGGATTTACGGGGTTGTCGATCAAAACCCAGGATTTGCCATGATCATCGCTTCCGAACAGAAATACGCCTTTTCCAACATTGACCAGCGTATGAAGCAATCTCCCTTCCCTGGTCTGAATGCCACGCCCGGAAGTAATGAATTTAAAATCGGTATGCCATTCTGGTTTGCTGATCTGGGAGGTTATATCCTCTGGTGTCCCCCAGGTTTTACCATTATCAGTACTTTTCATTGCATGCAGGTAGTACACGTCTTTCTCCTTATCCAGATCCATATAATTATAGAACAGAAAGATTTCACCTGTTTCCCGATCAACGATCATGGAAGGGTCTGAAGCAGACTGCCCATCGGGGAAATCAATTACCTTTTCGACATCCGTCCACGTCTCACCGTTGTCGGTGCTCCGGCGCTGCACGAGGTTGATATCTCTACTTCCACGCAGGTCAGCACAGCTGGGAACACGCTCATCGATCATCGCAATTAGATCACCATTGGGTGCAGTTACCAGCGACGGGATCCGATAACATTCCACGCCCTCAGTTTCGGTGGCAACGAATAAGTCTTCAAAGCTCAGGTCATTTCTTTCTTCATTTTGAGTAGAAAGGTCCTGTTGCGCAGCGCAATTTAAAAAGATGCAAAAGGCGAATAAATAGAGAAGGTTTTTCATTTATATGTATTTCGATGATTTCTTTTTCAATGTTTTTATGTGAAAGGAAATAAGATCGCTTCACTCTACCTGACCTACCGAATAGAAATCAAGAATCAAGAATAATAAATTGCTAACGAAATCAATTTCCATGGAGCAACCTTAATATTACTAAATGTAAGAAGAAAAGTTATTTATTTGGTCTTTATATAGTTTTCAAAATCTAAGAATTCTTCCAGCACTGTTTCAATCCCTCTAATATAGATTAACAATATTTATCATTGCCGTCTTAACTTTAAAACATTTTCCAGCATCTATTCAGAAAACCGAACCATTCGTTATATTCACTGTCGAGAAAGTAGTCCTTGTGCTGTGTCAAGTTCCTTGTGTCGGTTGAGCTGCAGGTATTTTTTATTTGACCAATGCAAAAAAATCTTTGCAT
This sequence comes from Flavobacteriales bacterium, assembly GCA_038199845.1. Taxonomy (GTDB): domain Bacteria; phylum Bacteroidota; class Bacteroidia; order Flavobacteriales; family Flavobacteriaceae; genus Leeuwenhoekiella. Next base: position 878 of record JBBPYO010000531.1, on the reverse strand, counting down.
AGCATTAGTTACGAAACTATTTTGTAACGCCCGGACAGGTGAAAATGAACAAGGCTTGGGCCGGCTAAAATACATTTGACACGACACTGGGTATATATATATACTTTCTCGATGCAAAAAAACCAAAACAAGATCCTAATTACGACCCAGCGCAGGCCAAAAAACTTTACGAGCAAAAAGTAAACGAACTTATGCCAGCACTGGAAGCAGAGCGAAAAGAAATATTATCAAAAAATTTTGTACCCAACAAAGAATGGTGGGATAGTAAATTGACCAAAGATTAGCCTTACGCGAGACATAACAATCAAATAACACTAAAATATGTTCAAAACCATCAAAAAATTCAGCTTTCATCTGCTTCTTTTCCTCCCAATGCTAGTGCTGGGACAGGCCGATACGCTGCATATCATTCCGCAGCCCAATCAGGTAAGCCCGAAAGAGGGAAGTTTTAAACACAATGGCGAACTTACTCTAACGGCCAATGATGATACGCTCGGCGAACTGCTCAACTACGCTTCCGAAGCATTAAAGGACAATTTGAAAAGGGAGGTAACTATTGAAAAGGGGAGCGCCAAAGCCAATGTGCATTTCACTATAAACGAGAAAACAAAAAGTTCATCAAATGGCGCCTATCATCTACAAGTAGACAAAAAAGGCATCCAGATCACCGCTGCAAATGAGCAGGGCCTATTTTACGGCTTGCAAACGCTGCTACAAATGCTGAAAGCGGGAAAAGATCAATCGCTCCATTATGTAGAGATCGAGGATGCCCCTCGATTTGCTTGGCGTGCCTTTATGCTGGATGAGGCCAGATATTTTCAGGGGAAGGAACAGGTGATGAAACTACTCGATGAAATGGCAAGGCTTAAAATGAATAT
>JBBPYO010000530.1:0-5155 GCA_038199845.1 Flavobacteriales bacterium | reverse complement strand
TATTTGGTTTTGGAGAAAAACTTCCAGAAGTAGCGCGTCGCATTATTGAAGGCTATACTAAAAAAGAAGATGATAAACGTACTACTAAGGAGCGATATGGACTTTATGTACAAGGTATTTCAGCAATTTTACTTATTGCAAGTCTTGCGCTGCACTTAGCGCCGGTAGGTATTATCGGCCTTTTTCTAATCGTGATACAGACCGCTTTTATGGGAATTATCAAAGAGCATAATTTGGGCGCAGCCTTTGAAGAAGCACTTCCGTTTACGGGACTTTTGGTTATTTTCTTTGTGATCGTTGCCATGATTCACGATCAGCATTTGTTTACACCTATTATTGATTATGTACTTTCTATGCCGCCCTCTTCGCAGCCTTCTATGTTTTATATGGCCAATGGCGTGCTATCTATGATCAGTGATAACGTATTTGTGGCGACCGTTTACATCAATGAAGTGGAAGCCGCTTTTAACAAAGGCGCTATTACCCGTGAACAGTTTAATCACCTGGCAATCGCAATAAATACAGGAACTAACTTACCTAGTGTGGCAACGCCAAATGGACAAGCCGCATTTTTATTCTTATTAACCTCTTCATTAGCCCCGTTAATCAATTTATCGTATGGTAAAATGGCGAAAATGGCATTTCCTTACACGATTGTCATGGGCGGTGTAGGATTATTAGGCGTATGGTATTTCTTGTAATAAATGGAAAACAGCTCAAAATGCTTATAATCGGCATATTTTAATCAGAAATTAGCACCCTTAAAATAATTATTCCCAAATAAGAACGTTAACCTCCTATCTAATCAATTTCAACTATGTTATCACTTTTTGTGCAACAGGGTGCAGAATCACTGGATTCGCTAACTGCTGATGAAGAACCGGTCGAAAAGACCCTATCTATAATAGATTTGCTCATGAGCGGTGGGACCGCTGGGCAGATAATTATTTTGATACTTTTTATTCTCCTTTTTGTGGCGATTTATATCTATTTTGAGCGACTTTTTGCTATTAAAGCGGCTTCAAAAATGGATTCTAATTTCATGAATCAAATAAAGGACAATGTTTCCAATGGGAATATTGAAGCGGCAAAAATGCTTTGTGCGCAGCAAAATAGTCCCGTTTCACGTCTTACTGCAAAAGGAATTTCGCGTATTGGAAGTCCATTGGAAGACATCAACACCGCCATCGAAAACTCTGGAAAGCTGGAAGTTTATCGTCTCGAGCAGAACGTAAGCGTACTGGCCACGATTGCCGGTGCAGCGCCTATGATCGGGTTTTTGGGAACGGTAATTGGGATGGTTATCGCTTTTCATCAATTAGCGACAAGCAGCGGTCAAGCAGAAATGGGAACCCTTGCTGAAGGAATTTATACCGCGATGACTACAACGGTCGCCGGTCTTATCGTAGGGATTATAGCATATATGGGCTATAACCACCTTGTGGTACGTACCGATAAAGTAATCCACCAGATGGAAGCTACTGCCGTTGAATTTCTTGATCTTTTAAACGAACCTGCTTAATATGAATTTACGCGGAAGAAATAAAGTGAGTCCAGAGTTCAGCATGAGCTCCATGACCGATATTGTGTTCCTGCTGCTTATCTTTTTTCTCTTGACTTCACCAGCTATCACGCCAGACGCGCTTGATTTAATTCTGCCGAAGGCGAAAGGGAAAACGAGCAACAAGCAAAATCTTTCGGTGAGTATAACTAAAGAATTGGACTTTTATGTAAATAAGGAGCGTATACCGCAAGCCAATTTGGAAAGTTTTATCAATAGCGAACTGAGCGGTGTGGAAGATCCCACGATCATTTTGCGCGCTGCTGAAGGTGTACCTATTGAAGAAGCGGTAAGCGTTATGGATATTGCCAACAGGAATAAATACAAGATTGTTTTAGCAGTAAGGCCGAATTAGTGGTAAATCATATCTAAGATTCAAAAAAAAACAGGTCAAAAATGATGAAAATCGGTTATTTCAGGCCATTTTTCAACTTGATTACCATAAAATAAGCGGAATAATATTTAACATATAGCATTGACCTTTTTAGATACCATACATAAACGTAAATCTTTTGCGGTAACAAGCATCATCTATGCGTTGTTCATCCTGCTATTGTTTTTTGTGGGCATGAGCTATCTTGATCCTCCGCCAGAAAGTGGGATCGCGATTAATTTTGGTACCAGCGATGTGGGTCAAGGAGCAGTTCAGCCAAAGGCAACTATTGCCTCCGCTCCGCGAAATACCGCACCAGAACCTGAGCCCGAACCTGAACAAACTGCCGAAATCAAAGAAGAAGTGATTACCCAGGAAATAGAGGAGGCGCCGGTAATTAAAGAAGAACCTAAGAAGGAAGAAAAAAAACCAGTAGTTGAAAAGCCGAAAGAAGAGCCCAAAAAGCCGGTTGAGGAAGTCAAGAAACCAGATCCTAAGCCAGATAAATCCACAACTGATGCGCTAAGCAGTATCTTAAACGGACCCAAAAGCGAAGGGTCTGCAAAAGGCGGTGAAGGAAATGACGGGAAGGCTGGTGACAAAGGTGATCCTAATGGTTCTGTGGATGCATCTAGTTATTATGGTCAGGGAAAAGGCCTAGACGGTGACGGAAATTACCAATTGGGCGGCCGTAAAGCACTTAGTAAACCCAAGCGCGTGCAGGAATGTAATGAAGCGGGAATTGTTGTGGTAAGTATTGAAGTGGATCGTAATGGTAATGTGACAAAGGCCACGGCCGGCGTTAGAGGAACAACCAATAATTCTAGATGTTTACTTGATCCCGCAAAAACCGCAGCGCTTGCAACACGATTTAATTCGGACAGTGAAGCGCCATCAAGACAGATAGGTAAAATTATCTACAAATTCAGTCTTTCGGATTAATGGATTATAAGGAAACTCTAGAGTGGATGTTTGCGCGCCTGCCAATGTTTCAGCGGCAGGGCGCGGCAGCTTTCAGAAAAGATCTTACCAATATAAAATTGCTCGACGAAGAACTAGATCATCCGCATGGATTGTTCAAAACCATTCACGTAACGGGTACGAATGGTAAAGGTAGTACCAGTCACATGCTTGCCGCCGTACTTCAGAAAGCAGGCTATAAAACCGGCTTATATACTTCACCCCATTTAAAAGATTTTAGGGAACGCATTCGGGTGAACGGATCAATGGTTCCACAAGATTTTGTCATTTCATTTATTGAAAAGCACAATGAATTTATTGAAAATCATTCACTTTCTTTCTTTGAACTTACCGTGGGCATGGCGTTTGAGTATTTTGTTACAGCGCAAATTGATGTGGCTGTTATAGAAGTTGGTATGGGTGGAAGGCTAGACGCCACAAATATTATAACTCCCGAAGTTTCGGTAATTACTAACATTGGCTTAGATCATACTGCATTTTTAGGTACCTCGCTCAAAGAAATCGCTGCAGAAAAAGCAGGGATCATTAAAACAGGTATTCCTGTGGTCATCGGTGAAAAGCAGGAGGAAACCACAACTGTTTTTATTCAGAAAGCGGTAGAACAAGGCTGCGCGATAAGTTTTGCTTCAGAAGAATATTTTCCTGAATATGCTTCTGATCTGAAAGGGATTTATCAAAAAAAGAATAAAAAAACGGTACTGAAAACTTTAGAAGTTCTTCAAGCGAACGGAAGTTTTTTAATAAAACAAGAACATATAGTCGAAGGAATTAGAGAGGCTGCAAAACTAACCGGACTTATGGGTCGCTGGCAGCAAATTGGGGACGCTCCAAAGGTTTTTTGTGATACCGGTCATAATAGGGAAGGATTACATGAGGTTTTCAAACAACTACATCAAGAAGAATATGCACAATTACATATTGTTATTGGCGTGGTCAATGATAAAGATCTGGATTCAATCTTACCATTATTCCCAAAGAAAGCTAGCTATTACTTTTGCAGGCCCAATGTAGAGCGCGGATTAGATGAAGCGGTTTTAAAGAAGAGCGCCGCGATTTTTGGCCTCAAAGGAGAGATTTATACTTCGGTGACAATTGCCTATCAAGCAGCGTTAGGGGCTGCAAATCAAGATGATCTGGTTTTTGTAGGGGGGAGTACTTTTGTTGTTGCAGAAATAATTTGATTTTTTCTTAAAAAGTGTTTTGTCATTTTATAAATTGGCTTATATTTGCGTCCGCTAAGGGGGTAAGTTGTTATCTAATTAGTGGAATTATAATATATTCGGGCAATTAGCTCAGTTGGTTCAGAGCATCTCGTTTACACCGAGAGGGTCGGGGGTTCGAATCCCTCATTGCCCACAACTTGATCCCCACGCCATTGGCTTGGGGATTTTTTTTATGGCTTTCTACACCTTAATACTTTATTCTGAAACGCTCGAAAAATACCACGCAGATGCCGCGTAGGAAGTGATTATGCTGCAACCGAGAAGGATCTCGCAGGGCAAACTTTATTCAGTCCTTGGTCAGTTTCGTGAATATTTTTGTTGTTTAGGAGAGTAGAGGTAATGATCCCGTTCTTCTGGTATTTTTTTTAATTCTCAATGACAAATTCTACGGGAAATGAATTTTAAAAACTACTATCTCTTTAGGCAAATCTGAAATATTTTCCGAATGAGCGTAATTTTTTAATGGAGCCAATGAATTATTTGATCGGAATTGATGTCCATTAATTTAGCTATCGTTTTCCACTATTTGTAAAAGATTCAGTTTTGGCGCTTAAATTCTATTATTCTTCGGATTCTAATTCGGCTTAGCCAAAAAAAACACTGGTTTTTTAAACTAAGAAAATACTATAATTTGTACTCCATGATCTTTTAAGAGCGAACTATTGTATGTTCTTAAGCATACAAAGATTGCGTCAACTTGCTTCAATGGTTGTTGGATTACTTATAGGCTTGTAGGGATATCTTTAGCCAAGATGGCTTTTAAAAACCATAACAGATATTCAAAAAAATAAAATGCTACATTGAGTGTCTATCAATAAAATTAAAGGGGTTTTTAAATTTGCCTTTTTCTTTGTTCACGATCATTTGTGCAGCCTTTTCGCCCATGGCTTTAAAGTCAGTCGAGATCACAGTAATGCCAAGAAGTTCCTTGAGCGGCGTATCGTTATAAGAGATAACGCCAATGTCTCCGCCTAGGATCATTTCGCGTTCGCGAATCTGTTTTACAAGGTTTACAAG
>JBBPYO010000529.1:0-6803 GCA_038199845.1 Flavobacteriales bacterium | reverse complement strand
ATAATAGCCTGTTTTCTAAAAGCGTAAATTCCTTTATGCTTGTAATAAATTACGCCCGCATCCACATCTCGGGGAAATGGAATGGCAGCCCGCGAAAAATAAAGTGCAAAATCATGCTGATCTACGATCACTTTGACATTGTTGGAATTATTGATATCATCAAGACCCAACATGGGCGTCATAATGGAAGCCAGGTCTATTTTATGAGCGTCACTTCCTTTAAAGACCTGTAAAACGCGTTTCATGTCCTCTTCATTAGTAAAAGGCTCATCACCTTGTACATTTACCACGATATCAATATCCATAGATGCAACGGCTTCTGCAATGCGATCGCTACCGCACTCATGTTCTTTCTGGCTTCTTATCGCTTTGCCTCCATGTTCTTGTATCGTTTTTTCAATGACTTCACTATCTGTCACTACATATACTTCTTGAAAAAGTCCTGTAGCCACAGCGGCATCATAGGTACGCACAATAACGGGTTTTCCACATAAATCCTGCATGAGCTTTCCGGGAAACCGTGCAGCTTCGTAACGCGCGGGGATCATGGCAATGGTCTTCAGCATCAAAAAATAAATTTAATTAGGATTAATATATTTTAGTCGAATTCTTTCTCTTTCTGGTCCGCATACGTTTCCACATTTTGAATACCAAATAAACGACAATAATACAAAGGATTATTGCGATAATGGGCACAAAAATAGCCGCTAGCGAAACTACAGTGGACACACCCGTTTCTACAGTAGAGACTACCGGATTTGCCAATCCACCAGTTGTTGTGGAAGAAACCCCTCGCACGGCGGCAGTGCTTCCCGCCACAAGAGCGGCGGTACCACCGCCTGCAATTAGCGCCAGAGACCAGGAAATATAGGGATCTACATCTACCAGTGTTGCCAAAAGTACGAGCGTCCCTGCGATGCCCGCCAAAGGCACCGCGAGCGTGTCCAGCACATTATCCAACCAGGGAATATAATAGCCCAAAATCTCGACTCCACTGGCGGTGGCCAATAGAATGAGTGCCGGCAGACCTCCCACCCAATCCCAGGATTCTGCAAGTGGAACAATATCAAAACGTGCCGCCAGACTGAGTATCAACAAAGGCAGAAATACCCTGAAACCTACCGCGGTTGCAAGTCCTATTCCTAAAGCAGCGCTTAATAACCAACTGGTTTCCATGTTAGTTTTTTATAAACATCTCATCCTTAAAACCTATAAGATATAACTTTTTACGGGCGCGAGTAACCGCGGTGTAAAGCCAGCGAAGGTAATCTTTATCCATCCCATTTGGCAAATATGGCTGTTCTACAAAAATGGTTTCCCACTGCCCACCTTGTGATTTGTGGCAGGTAATGGCGTAAGAGAATTTCACCTGGAGCGCATTGAAAAAGGAGTTGTTTTTTACCTTAAGAAACTTCTTATACTTCGAAGTTTCCTCCTCATAATCCTTCATCACCTCCTGATAGAGTTTATTGCTTTCTTCATAAGGCAGCGAGGGCGTATTTGTAGTAAGTGTGTCGAGAATCAGTACAGTTTCAAATGGATTTAGATCTGGATAATCTGTCATTTGCACCCGTACTTCCGCAAAGCGGAAACCATAAAGTTCTTTAATACTAAAAATCTCAAGTACCTGTATTATGTCACCGTTTGCAATAAAACTCGCCTCACTTTTAGCATCTAACCAGAAATAATTATTTTTCACCACCATAAGGTAATCTCCGGCGCTTATTTCTTCCTCTTTAAAAAGGATTCGCTCTCGTATTTGCTGATTGTAGAGATTGGCTCTTTTATTTGAACGCAGAATAATCGCGGTTCCTTCATTTCCATTTTGCCCATAAGAATCATCTATGGCATTCATGATCTCATTACCGTCAGTTAGTCGTTCCACATCGTTTTGCCCTTCTAGATCAAACCGAAAATCTTGATAAAGACCGTCATTTAGAAAATTGCGTATGCGCGTGGCATTTTTAAGGATACCACTGGTTTCGGCTTGGCGCATAACCTCATCAAGTTCAATGCCGACGACTTCCTTATTAAATTGAAGACTAAGTGATTTTGCATCCAGCGCGGGGCTAAGCTCCAGCTTTACGGGCGGCAGCTGAGCGTCATCGCCTATGAGCAGTAATTTACAATTATGGCCGGTGTAAACATACTGCATAAGATCATCAAGCAACGAACCGTTTTCAAACAGCTTGGAATCTGATTTTGTATCCGGAATCATTGAGGCTTCATCGACTATAAATAACGTATTGCGGTGGCGATTGCGCTGTAGGCTGAAAGAAATTGCTCCTCCTTGCTGCTTTTTCGGAAAATAAATTTTTCGGTGAATAGTTTGTGCAGGCGTATCGCTATAACTACTTATTACCTTTGCGGCACGACCTGTGGGCGCCATTTGCACAGAAGCCATTTTTACACGCCAAAGATTTTTTACGAGGGTACCAATTATTGAAGTTTTCCCCGTACCAGCGTAACCCTTAAGCAGATATATAGTGTTATTGCTCTTCTGAAGCACAAAATCACTTAGTTGCTGTAGAACGATATCCTGCTTTTGGGTAGGAGTATGCGCGAAGTCTTCTTTAAGTTTTCGGTAAAATAGATGTTGGTCCAGAGCGGTGTGTATTTTTGGTTGAGGTAAAGATAATAATGAATTTTTGTGATAATCTGTGAACGATTGAAAAAAATTTGTAGATTTGTCTATAACCTTACATTAACACTTAAAACCAATTATCGAATGAGAATCGTTATTCAAATAGTACTTTGGATTGTAATCGTGGGGCTAGGCTACCTACTTTTTAACTCCATCTATGGAGAGGTGCAATTTAATGAACTTAAGCAAGTGCGCTATCAGAAGGCTATTAATAAACTTATAGACATTCGTGATTCACAGCTCGCATTTAAACAAGTTACCGGTAAATTTGCTAAAAACTTTGACGAGTTAGAACGCTTTATAGATACTGCTGAATTTACAATTACCCAGCGCCGTGACACTACTGTTCTTGACGAAGAAAGAACAAAATCCTACGGTGTGGATATGATGAAAGAAATGATTCTTACGGACACTTTGGGAACAAAACCTGTTAAGGATTCCCTTTTTGGCAACACAGATCGTTATAAAACGATGATGAATGTACCGGGGACCAATGCTAAATTTGAAATGGATGCGGGAACCATCACGAGCAATGACATTAAAATCCCAGTTTTTGAAGCAAAAGTTGCTAAAGAAGTAATACTTCAAGACCAGCCTAAAGACTTCGTTAATAAAGAAAAACAAGTAATTTCTGTGGATGGTGTGAACGGTGCTTATATAAGAATGGGCTCTATGACTGATGTAAAAACAGCAGGAAACTGGCCAAAAAGTTACGGTGGCGGTGACGAAAATTAATCTGGAAGAACATAAATACAATAAAACACTATCCATCCAAGTCAGCTTGGATGGATTTTCGTTTTATGCGCAAAATAAAAATACTGGTGATTACGAAAAGATAGTAGCGCATACCGAAAAAAATGCTGATAGTCCCGAGAAAACACTTAGAAAAATAGAACAGGTTTTTGAAGATCATACTGGTATTTTAAAGACATTTAATACCGTAGACGTGGTTTATCGTAACGAACTTTTTACCATTGTGCCCTCAGCACTTTTCGATCCTACTCGGCTTACTGATTACCTAATGTACAATACAAAGATTCTAAGCACAGATTTTATTGTTTACGATGAAATCAAACCATTCGAACTCATTGTTATATACATACCTTTTGCAAATATCAATAACTTTTTCTTTGATCAATTTGGAAGTTTCAGCTATCACCATCACATGACGATATTCATTGAGAAAGTGCTAAATGAGGCATCCGATTCTCAAAAGCAGGTCGTGGTCAACCTAGGGCAAGAGAATTTTGAAATCGTCGCGCATGAAGGTAAAAAAATGCTGCTGGCCAATTCTTTTACTTATGAAAATGCCGAAGATTTCTTATACTACATACTTTTCTGCTATGAACAGCTCAATTTTGATCCCAACCGCGACACTTTGGTCATAAATGGACAGTTAGATGATAAAGAAGCGCTCTACCAACTCACACATACCTCTATCAGGCACATTAAGCTTATTGAAAAATCTCTTCTCAGCGCTTAAAAACGGCCTTTCTTAAGAATTAAATTGACCATTTTATGAGAATAATAAGTGGAATACATAAAGGCCGAAAGATTATTGCACCGCAAAAATTGCCTGTGCGTCCCACCACAGACAGAGCTAAAGAATCCCTTTTTAATATTTTGCGCAATACTTATAATTTCAATCAGGTAAATGTGCTTGATCTCTTTGCCGGAACTGGAAACATAAGTTTTGAATTCGCTTCCCGTGGAGTACCGTCAGTGATTGCAGTTGATGAAAACAGCGGCTGTGTACGCTTTATTGCAGAAACTGCGGAAAAGCTAGGAATGCCTATAGAAACAGTAAAATCTGAGGTTTCTGAATATTTAAAACATACTTCATCCACTTTTGACATCATCTTTGCGGACCCTCCCTATGATTTAGAGCAATCTGTTTTTCTTCTCGTTGTCGATTTGGTTTTTGAAAAAAATAATTTAAATGAAGGTGGTATGTTGGTCATAGAACATAGTAAACATACCGATTTGTCTATGCACTCCAGTTTTAATGAAATCAGAAATTATGGAGGCAGTGCTTTTAGCTTTTTCAGCTAATGAAAATTTAGTTTTCAAAAATGGCTTAAATGTCTGAAAATTAGACGATTTTAGCCACTTAATCACCCTTTTAAAAATTGGCACTGCGTGCATTCATTTCAAAAAAGGGAAACTATAAAACCCAACCCAATGTTCGCAGCCAAAATCATAACGCTTGATTTTGCCAAAATAGAACTTTTTGAAAATTACGTGATCGCTAATGTGCATGAAAACGTAACGATAGATCAAGAACATTTTGCGCTTTTCAAGGAATTATTTACCGCCTACTTTAACGAAAAACCTTATGTATATATTTCGGATCGTTCTCAGGCATATAATGTAAATCCAACGGCGTATATTCATTTTGAATTCTCTACCATTCTTAAGGGAGTTGCTATTGTTACGACTGGAAAAATTTCCAAGTTAAATGCACAGTTTGAACAGAAGTTTATGGCAAAACCATTCCGGATTTTTGATACTATGGAAGATGCTATTGACTGGGCAAACGTAATCTGTAACGCTTCTTAGTACTAACTCAAAATTAAGATCAAGAGAGTATCATCGAATTTTTCAGAAGAAACATCCCAAATCATAAAAAGGATGTTTTTAATCAAATTTCGGCCGAATAAAAAAGAAAAAAGCAGGCCTATAAGCCGGATTCTGTATCCCGATCCCTTTCGGAACTGAGATCCCTATCATTTATCTGGATGCATAGTTGCCCATACATTCTATCTGCCTACCCTCCGGCATCGCGCGGGAACACTTAAAAACCGGTATACATGGCATTGCACCGCATAGAGTTTACCTGGTTTCACTACAGCATGATCTGTACATTCTTTCTGTTGCACTTGTCCTACCCCGATAACTATCGGGGTGACGGCCGTTAGCCGCTATGCTTCCCTGTGGTGTCCGGACTTTCCTCCCCACAAGTACTATAAAAGTGATGTGGAGCGATAGGGCGGCCTGCTTTAAGGCAAAGGTACGGGAAAAAATAAGTGCAGGATCATACTTTATCTGCGTTTTGTTAATAACTGATCGTAACTAAAAATCACTATAAAAGCTTTATGTGGACTTCAATTTTTATCTTTGCAGCGCATTAATTTCAGCAGAAGAACCTAAATTCCGTGGAACATTTTATAGTATCGGCAAGAAAATATCGCCCTGCAACCTTTAAGGACGTAGTGGGCCAGCAGGCCATCACAAATACCTTAGAGAATGCAATTGCCAATAATCACCTGGCGCAGGCGCTGCTGTTTACAGGACCACGCGGTGTTGGCAAGACGACTTGTGCCCGGATTCTGGCAAAAAAAATCAATCAAGAAGCAGACTCTTCCCAGCCGGAAGCAAAAGAAGTGAAAGAGGATGAGGACTATGCCTTTAATATATTTGAACTTGATGCCGCATCAAACAACTCTGTTGATGACATTAGAAGTCTAATTGATCAAGTGCGTATTCCACCCCAAGTGGGGCATTATAAAGTGTACATTATCGATGAGGTGCACATGCTTTCTCAAGCCGCTTTCAACGCTTTTTTAAAAACACTTGAAGAACCACCAAAACACGCGATTTTTATACTCGCCACTACCGAAAAGCATAAGATAATCCCTACAATATTATCGCGCTGTCAGATTTTTGATTTCCGAAGGATCACCGTTAAGGATATCAGGGAGCACCTTATGGATATCGCGAAACAGGAAGGCATTGAGGCCGAGGAAGAAGGTCTGCATATTATTGCCCAGAAAGCAGACGGTGCATTGCGTGACGCGCTTTCCACTTTTGACCGCGTGGTAAGTTTTTCGGGCAAGAACCTCACGCGCAAAGCGGTCACCGAAAACCTGAACGTGCTGGATTATGATACGTATTTTAAAATTACGGATCTGTTGCTGGAAAATAATATCCCGCAGTTATTGTTGCATTTCAATACTATTCTTTCCCGCGGTTTTGACGCCCATCATTTTGTCTCGGGACTGGCATCACACTTTCGGGATCTGATGGTCAGCAAAAATGCCGAGACGATAAGTCTGCTGGAAGTTGGTGATCAAACCAAGAAAAAATACCATACGCAAGCCCAAAAGACGAATATGGAATTTCTTCTGAAAGCTTTGGAAATCGCAAACGACTGTGATCT
>JBBPYO010000528.1:0-3454 GCA_038199845.1 Flavobacteriales bacterium | reverse complement strand
TTTTTGTCATAACCAAGAGAAAGGAAGTAGTTTAACTTCTCTGATCCTCCTGAAATACTTAAAGAGTTTGACTGAATATAAGAATTACGTAAAAGTTCATCTTCCCAATTTGTATCGTAAGAAAGTAACCGTGCCAATTCTTCCGGGCTTGAGGAAGCCCCAGCAAAAGTATCTGCTGCGTCTACACCCAATACTGCATACTGCCTTTCCAATTCTAGTTTTTGGCTCGCATTCATAAGGTCAAAAGGATCCTTAATTTTAGAACCGGAACCTATAGAAGATCTAAACACGATTTTTGCATCACCTGTTGTACCTCTTTTAGTAGTAATTAATACTACACCATTAGCCCCTCTCGAACCATATTTTGAAACAGTTGCGGCATCTTTTAAGATTGAAAATTGAGCTATATCATTTGGATTGATATTATTAACATCTTCTTGTTTAATAGGTATTCCATCCACTATGTAAAGCGGAGCGGTACTAGCATTTATAGATCCTGCTCCTCGAATTTGCACAAATGCAGTCTGGCCAGGCCGTCCATTTGCCGCGGTAACTTGTACACCCGCAGCCTTACCTTGAAGAATATTATCTACACTAGTAGAAGGAACCAGGTTTTCAATTTCCTCATTTGTTACGGTAGATACCGCAGAGGTCGAAAGTTCTCGAGATCTTTGGCCATATCCTGTTACTATAACTTCTTCAAGAGATTCACCATTTTGAAGACTTATATTAATTGAATTGGATTGACGAACTGTAAAATTTTCTTCCTTAAATCCCACATAAGTAAAAACTAATGTTTGACCTTGCTCCGCCTGTATTGCATAATTACCGTCGAAGTCAGTCTGTACACCATTAGTTGTACCCTGTACAATTATATTAACCCCGGGCAATGCAATTCCATCTTGATCTGTCACCGTTCCAGTGACCGTTTTTTGCTGTGCAAAGGACATTTGAGTCAACAGGAAGAACCCCATGACACAATACCATGTAATTTTTGTTTTCATAAATTTATTTAATTTGAATTAGCCTTTCGCAAACTTGAACCTTTTTTTCTGATAAAACAAAAATTCAAGTTAAAATTCTCTTAATTTAACATTATAAAGATATCCACAAATTCTATTTTGCAGCCTTGTAATTGATAATTAAGCTTTTTTATTGCTATTTAACTGCCGATTTCTTTTTCTAACTGACTTATTTTTAGAAATTCGGAATTTATAATTAAACAGTTGTTTTTTTGATTTAATTAACGTTTGCCATTATATTTATGTATTTTGTGCTGATTCAACGTTATAAATACCTGCTTCTAATTAAAATTTATAATAGTTATTATATTGATAGTTGAGCCCTTAGTTTTACATATGATTTTAAAGCATCAACATCAATTTATAGAATGTGGAACCGATGAAGCGGGGCGCGGTTGCCTTGCAGGTCCCGTAACGGCAGCCGCAGTTATTCTTCCTGATTCGTTTCAAGCTGGACTTATCAATGATTCTAAATTGCTCTCACATAAAACAAGAGAAGATCTGCGCGAAATCATTTTAAAAAATGCGGTGGCGTATGGTATTGCGCATGTATTTCCTATAGTTATTGATACTGTCAATATTCTTAATGCTTCTCTTCAGGCAATGCATCTTGCCATAGACCAATTGAGCATTCGTCCTCAACATATTTTGGTAGATGGAAATCGTTTTAAGACATATCAAAATTGCACCCATGATTGTATGATAAAAGGAGATGGTCGCTTTTTGAGTATAGCCGCAGCATCTATCCTAGCTAAAACAGAACGTGACCGTTTTATGGAAAACCTAGGCAAAGAGTTTCCAGAATATGGCTGGCATAAGAACAAAGGATATCCTACAAAAGACCACCGTCGCGCTATTCAAGCGCACGGAATCACTCCACATCATCGGAAATCCTTCAGGCTTTTGGCCCAGTAAATAACCTGAAAACCTAAAAATAATCTAATAACTGTTAAGTATAATATTATATAGTTTTAAAAAAGCCACTTATAAAAAGTGGCTTTTCCCTTATTCAATAAACTTGATATTTAATTCTGTAAAAATAAAGCAGCAATTGCTCCTGCATCATTACTGGTAAGTGGCTCATCGTAGGCCTCGGTAGACGATTCAAAAGAGAATGGAGAACCATCACCCAGCGTGGTTACATCTACACCTCCCTGTGTGGTATTGTCTTCGTGAATATAAACAGGTTGCGCAATAGGAGGTAATCCCATACCGCGATCATCACCGGTAATCCAACCTTTAAGGCCCCGAAGTCTGCGGATCTCTGATGCATGTCTGGCTTCAACGGAATGAATCTGAAGTGCAACCGTAAGTAAACCGGGATCATTCATTAAGTTTGTGGCTTGCCCTTTATAAGCTCTTACGCCGGTATCTTCAAATGCTTGGGCTAATGCAAGTAATTGCTGGTACGCGACAGCGTCGTTAGTGCCATCATCTCCAAAGGGATCAAAATTTCCACCAGCAGTAAAATCAAATTCTGGAGCGTCAAATGCATTATCCCCTAGTGCGCCCTTCAATAAATTTACGTGCGCGGTCTCATGTTTAGAAATCTGCATGTAAATCGCTTCGGCTTTTGGGTTGTGAGTTAACACGCCAGAATCTAAAGCTCTTGCATAAAAATCTGCCTCTAGATATTCTAGAACAAGTGCCAATTGAAGTGATGAATTAGGATAAGTTTGCATTGTAGCGGCTGTGGTCGCTGCCTTAGCTTTACCAGTGGTGGCTGCGAGACCAAAGGGAACTGCGGCTAATGCTGCTCTTTTTCCCAAAGATCCCAAAGAACCAAACATTTGCCTACGTGATGAGGACTCCGTAGTGAGCTTCTCGGTGGTAAAATCTTCTAAAAGTCTTAGTATACTCATGATATATTGTTTTAAAAATTAGTAGTGTTTTTTAATTATGGAAGTTTATTGGCTGTAAATTCAGTTACAATAAATCCGCCGGCTGCTGCCAGGATTACAGAAGGATTTTCTGCACCATCAAGCCCTGTTGCTGGATCTACCGCATCATCTCCGGCAAATAACTTAAAGTCATCCATATCCCCACCACGTATACTTCTAATTGCTGCCGCATGTCGCGCTTCTACAGAAACAATTTTACCGGCAAGTACCAGATAAGCACCTGTTTCTATAATTTTCCCTGCACCGTTGTAGGCTTTTACACCAGTGTCTTCCAGAAGTTGGGCAGTAGAAAGTACAGAATCCCTATCGTTGAAATCTACACTACTAAAATCGAATTCCAGTGTTGGGGTGATTTCATCAGAAGAAAAGTTGGCATTAAGTGCCGCTTTAAAAAATTCTCTGTGGTTTATCTCATGATTGTAAACGTCTTGAAGAATGGATTTTTCTTCTTCAGCTGCTCCAGACCAGTAACTTCCGTTTAGCACCTTCGTGTAAAATTCCGCTTCAAGCTGTTCAAGCGCGTACGCATAG
>JBBPYO010000527.1:0-5405 GCA_038199845.1 Flavobacteriales bacterium | reverse complement strand
CTTTATGAGCAAAGTAGTCACCCACACATAAAACCGGGCGAGGTTTACATCGCACATATAAGCAATGTACTTTCAGATAATGAGAAAATTGATGCCATAGGTATTTTTAAATCAGAATTAAAGCAGGAGTTTTTACAGTTTAATGAGGGCGATCAAAACTTGCAGATGATGCTCGAACAGGGCGTAAGTCTTAATAAACTTGACAAAGGCTGTCTTATCCTGAATAAAAATACAGAAGATGGTTATAAAGTGCTCTCTATGGACTCTAACCGTTACGATACCAAATATTGGTTAGAAAATTTTCTGGGAGTAGACCAACTTGCAGACGAGAATTTTTACACCAAAAAATATCTCAAATTCTGTCAGGATTTTGCTAAAGATGTCGTTCTTCCTGCGGAAGATAAAAAAGAAGAAGTGATGTTTATGAACCGCGCGGTAAATCATTTTGCGAAAAATGACAATTTTGAAGAGAGCAAGTTTATGAGCGAGGTGATGGAAAATCCAGCTTTGGTTCCAGAATTCAACAATTACAAACTGGAACGCGCGCCAAAATATAAAATTGAAGACCTCACCTCATTTCCTATCGCTAACACGGCAGTTTCCGCAGCGCGGAAAAAAATCAAGAGCGTAATAAATTTAGATACGCATATTCAAATTAAATTGGACTTTATCAATCCGGAAAGTGCAGAAAAATTCGTTGAAAAAGGATGGGACGAAGAACGCCAGATGTATTATTATCTCGTGTATTTCAATAAAGAAGAAAAAGGAAAAGGCTAATCAACTGCGTATTCCATAATGCATCAAACCTGTCAAAGTTTAAAACTTGACAGGTTTTTTCTTTTAACAGCACCTCAATACGAAGCATCCATCAGTCGTTTCATACTTACATCTTCATAATTGCGCATCACAAAATCCAATGCGGTAGTAACGATCTGACCCATGGAACGGGCACGTCTAAATTTTGGATCTGTTGTGTAATTATAAAGGTCACCGCGCAGTTCTTTAAGGTTTTTTACGGTTGAGATATGATCCATTCGCATACATTTCAGTAATCGTTTTAAACGCGTTCGTGAAGTCATAATCCGTTTGGCTAAAACTGCGCGCTCTTCTTTCCTATATTGTTCGATGGAATTATTTCCGAGTCGTTTAGAAACCAGATTGACCATCTTAAAGTTTTACTTTAAGATTTGCGGCTTATATAACTTAAAATTAACCTCGTAGCACTGTTTGTCAAAATCAATGGCGCGAATTTTGTATTTAATATGATCAAAATCATGCGTCGGGATCACCACATAATTATACGAGCGCATGTCCCCCAACAAAAGGATCATACAACGCTCATTAAATTTCACAAACTCCTTTGCGAGCTGCGATTTTCCCACATCGTCACAATCATCCAGATATTCTTCAATAAAAACATCGCCAGCAATACCGGTAATGTGCTCTTCAATTAAAGTGTCCTTATAAACCAGAAAGTTAATTCTATTTGGAGAAAGTATATGCTCAAGCTCCAATCCATAAACACGGCTGGCGTCGGCCTTTTTTACATAGAAAAAAGTATAATTATCATTGAATATATTCTTGATTTTAATACGAAAAGGTTTAGAATTTCCGAAGGTGCAATAGTCAATCGCTGCTACTTTTAAAAAGGGTAAAATATTTTCGTTTCCGTCAGAATGAAGAATCGTGTATACAAGTTTTAAACTGTTTTCTAACTCTTCCCGTTCGTGATCAGGATAATAAACGCTTATCCAAAGTGTGTCATTGTCATTTTTGTCATATACACTTACTCCATCTGAAAATCGCAGCAAATCATCATAAAATACTGGGATTTTAGTATCCCGGTTATATTTTATAAGATAATCTTGTAGTCTTTGGCCCACGGGATACGTGGGTTTTTTTTGTGACATTAATTTGTCGTTCATGGTACTTGCATTTCTGTAAAGATAAGAAAGCCGTGTAACAAATAAAGCCAGCGCTCGTCTTGTATTATAACAGCAACCTGGTGCCGTTTTCTGGCACTAAAATATAATCCTATTTTGAAAACAATCTTAACCCTGGACCGGTTGTCCAAAAGTTTTGGCAATGTGCAGGCCGTAAATGAGCTTTCTTTTACAATAGAAAAAGGAAATGTTTATGGAATTCTGGGTCCTAATGGTAGTGGTAAGTCAACCACGCTGGGCATGGTGCTCAATGTTGTAAATCCAACCGGTGGTAATTATAAATGGTTTGATGGTACACATTCCACACATGAAGCGCTAAAACGTGTGGGCGCGATTATTGAGCATCCCAATTTTTATCCCTACATGACGGCGGCCCAGAATCTTAAATTGGTCTGTACTATAAAAAATGTTTCAGCGGAAAAAATTGATGAAAAGCTTAAAATAGTTGGTCTTTTTGACCGAAAAAACAGCAAATTCAGTACATTTTCTCTAGGAATGAAGCAGCGTCTTGCCATTGCTTCTGCCCTGCTCAACGATCCAGAAATACTTATTCTTGACGAACCTACAAACGGTCTTGACCCGCAGGGAATCCACCAGATCAGGGAAATAATCAGAAAGATTGCATCCGGAGGAACAACAATCTTGTTGGCTTCCCACCTGCTCGACGAAGTTGAAAAAGTGTGCAGTCATGTGGTTATTATCCGCAAAGGAATTAAGCTTTATGCCGGCCCTGTAGATGAACTCAATGCAAACAACGGTTTTTTTGAGCTAAGCGCCGAAAACATGCCACAATTGGTCGATTTTCTGAAGAAACATCCTAATTTCAAATCGGTAAAAGAAGAGCAGGGTCTCCTTACTGCTTTCCTCAATGAAGAATTAACAGCCGCCGCGTTGAATAAACAACTCATTGAACAAGGGATCGTGCTTACTCATCTTGTAAAGCGAAAAGAAAGCCTGGAGCAGCAATTTCTACAACTCACCAATTCCTTAACTTAAAATCCCCGCGCCCATGTTGCGATTACTACATATAGAATTTTACAAACTTAAGCACAGCCGCTCATCAAAAATACTGGGGTTGGCCTATTTTATTATCCTTTCGTTTATAGCCCTCATCGCTTCGGTTGAATTTAATTTTGGAGATATTAAAGTCAGTGTTGCAGACATGGGCATTTTTAATTTCCCGGTAATCTGGCATTTTACGACCTATATCGCAGCTATACTTAAGTTTTTTCTCGCTATCGTAATCGTTTCTATGATGTCTAATGAGTACAGTAACCGTACCTTAAAGCAAAACCTTATTGATGGTCTGAGCAAAAAGGAATTTGTACTTTCAAAATTCTATGCGGTCATTGTTTTCTCTCTATTATCATCCATTTTTGTATTCGTTTTGACTATTATTCTGGGATATTCGTTTTCAGATTATACAGAATTCAGCATCGTCACGCGGGAACTGGATTTTATTTTTGCATACTTTTTAAAACTTGTTGCATTTTTCTCCTTCTGTCTATTTTTAGGTGTTCTGATAAAACGTTCTGCATTTGCATTGGGCTTTTTATTCGTCTGGTGGATCGTAGAAAATATTGCCTACGGAATCTTTCGATGGCAACTGGGCGCTGAAACATCTAAATCCATTTTACAATTTTTTCCGCTGGAAGCAATGTCCAATCTGATAGATCGCCCTTGGGAACGTCTCGATTTTGTAAAACAAGCGGCAAATCAGCTACAGGCAGATATAGGTATAGATTATGCCTTGCATTGGTATGAAGTATTAATCGCTTCTCTCTGGATCTTAATTTTCATTTATAGCACCTATTATCTACTGAAAATCCGTGATTTGTAGTATTTTAGTGATCATATATGAAATCACCCGGCTTCATTTTTATTTTCTTAATCAGTTGTGCACTTAGTTATGGCCAGGGCGCAGCTAATAATTGGTATTTTGGTGAAGGCGCAGGTATTTCCTTTGAAACTGCTCCACCCACAGTGCTAACCAATGGAAATCTAAATACCTTAGAAGGCTGCTCCACGATTTCAAATGATAACGGCCAACTTCTATTTTACACAGATGGTTCTATAATTTATCAAGCAGATGGATCTGTAATGACAAATGGCACGGGGTTGCTAGGCAATAATTCAAGTACACAATCCGCGATTATTATTCCGAAGCCCCTTGATCCAACGATATATTATGTCTTTACTGTGGATATTCTGGAACAGCCAGAATTCAATGGACCGTTAGAAACAGATGGCATTAATTATTCTGTCGTTGATTTCAGTAAGAATCCTAACGGAGAGGTCACTGACAAAAACGTTCATTTGCTTGATTTTTCAGCCGAAAAACTGAGTGCCGTTGTGATGGGTTGTGACAGCGATACGGTATGGATGGTTTCGCTTTCCTCAAATACTGCCACGACACCCAGTCTCAGTTCATATTCGGATGTTAATTATAATACCTTTTATGCCTTCGCAATTGATGAGAACGGAGTGAATAAAATACCTGTAAAATCAACCACCGGAATGCAGGTGTTAGAACCACGGGGAAATTTAAAATTTTCTCCAGATGGGAAAAAACTCGCTTGTGCCAATACCACTTCACCACTTTATCTATTGGATTTCAACTCGCTCACCGGCGAATTCAGCAATGCACAATCTTTGGGTTTTTATGAAATAATTCGCGATACATATGGGGTAGAATTTTCACCAAATAATCGATTTTTATATACGGCCAGTTACAATGATTTACCTATTAACTCCCCTGCAAGCGATTTCACTTCTGTATTGCGGCAATATGATCTTCAGAGTAACAATATAAATGCCAGTACTTATATAATTGATGAGCAAAATCTTTATCGAAGTAGCCTTCAACTTGGACCAAATGGTAAAATTTACCGCAGCATGAGCAGCACCTATTTTGATGGGCTGCCCTATCTTTCTGTTATAGAAAATCCCAATGAAAAGGGCGCTGCATGTAACTATATAAATAACGCCATTAATCTTGGCAATGGGAGAAGCACACAAGGATTGCCTCCATTTAATCAATCTCTTTTTAATCAGGTAGATGTGATTCAGAACAATCTAAGCACCTCTGTATTGAATCTTTGCGAGGATGAAAGCTATACACTCCGATATGATAGTATTCCAGGAGCAAATTACCAATGGTCAAAAAATGGACAAGATATTGCAGACGCAACCGGTAACGAACTTAAAATCTCTTTCTCACAAGGAGCGACTTTGCCGCAAAATGATATTTATCGACTTAGTTTAGATTTAAATGATGGCACTTGTCCGCGTTTGGGTATTGCTAATATAACCTATTACAAAAGGCCAGAATTACCCGATAATCCGCTAATTCTTTCCCAGTGCGAAGATGCAGAAACAGCTGATGGTCTGAGCCTTTTTGACCTCACCCAAATAGAAAATCAGCTGGTGGGCAACGATCCTTCTTTTACGTTTTATTACTAT
>JBBPYO010000526.1:0-9000 GCA_038199845.1 Flavobacteriales bacterium | reverse complement strand
TTACCTGATAGGTGTCACTAAGTTACGAGCGATCTCTGTTAATTATTGATATATTCTCCAATAGAAATTATCACTTTTTTGAGTTAAAAATGCCCCTAAAATCGAGATTTTAGAGGCATTTTTTCGGTTTTTAGAGCGTTTTCTTATCTTGTTTTACTTTAATTCCTATAGAGTAAATTTCATAAATCAAAATCTGTTTTATGAATAGGACAATTGACTTAAGATTAAAAGCTCACTGTCTAAGTCGTTAAAGTCTTAAGTCGTTCTAAAATCATTGTACGAAAACGTTCCCAAAAGATTCGCAAGTGAACGGTTTTACTTAAAGTAAATATATACACCCACCACAATAAGACAAATTATAACACCCACGTGTTTTACATATTTCCAGGGAGTTATATCTACTTCATTGGTATATTGTAATTCATAATCTTCGTCGCGGGGATAAAATTTACCGATCACGAGCATAATAGTAATATTCAGCACAAACAGAATTCCCATTACGTGTAGGTAATGCGGATAATTCTCTTCGCCTACATAAGGTTTCAGAACAAATTGACTGATACTATAAAGCACCACACCCGAAATCAAACCAACCTTTGCCGCAATCGCTGGTACGCGCTTGGTAGTATATCCCACGACAACAATTGTTAAAATAGGAATACTGTAACAGCCATTTACTTCCTGTAGATAGCCAAAAAGTCCTTTGGAAGCGTTTGCGATAAAGGGCGCAACAACCATAGAAATAAGTGCCAGACCAATACCAAAGGTCTTGCCAGCTTTTACGATCTTTCTTTCCGAGGCTTCTTTGTTTATATATTGTTTATAGATATCAACACCGTAAAGCGTAACCGAACTATTGAGCGCACTGTTAAACGAGCTCAAAATCGCTCCAAAAAGAACCGCAGCAAAGAATCCTACCAGCGATAAAGGTAGCACTTCCCGTACAAGCGCGGGATAGGCTTGATCTGCATTTTCCAGTTTTCCTTCAAAAATGTGATAGGCAATAATACCCGGTAAAACCACCATTAATGGGCCTAAAACCTTAATAAATGCCCCTAAAAGAATACCTTTTTGACCTTCCTTCAAATTCTTTGCAGCTAGCGCCCGCTGAATAATCGCTTGATTGGTTCCCCAGTAAAAAAGCTGCACAAGCATCATACCCGTAAAAATAGTTGAAAATGGAACGGTGGATTCAGGTCCGCCCATGGCTACAAATTTTTCCGGATTTGCTTTCATTAGTATATCAATACCATCAATCATATTCCCATCTCCCACGGCAAGCAGCCCGAAAACAGGGATCATGAGTCCACCTATGATAAGTCCAACGGCATTAATGGTATCTGAAACCGCAACCGCTTTAAGTCCACCAAAAATCGCATAAATAGAACCGATAATACCAATTCCCCATACACAAACCCATAGTGCGGTAGTCTGGCTGATGTCAAATTTTGCCGGCACATCAAACATGGTTACAATAGCTAACGAACCAGAATACAGCACAATAGGCAATAAAACGATTGCGTAACCAGATAGAAATAAAGCAGAGGTCATCGCTTTGGTCAATGTATCATAACGGCGTTCAAGAAACTGCGGCACGGTGGTCAACCCGCCTTTTAGATAGCGGGGCAAAAGAAAGATTGCCGTGATTACCATGGCGATCGCCGCCAGGGTTTCCCACGCCATAACTGACAAACCTTCATCATACGCCTGGCCATTAAGTCCCACGATCTGTTCGGTAGAAAGATTTGTAAGTAATAAAGAGCCCGCAATGACTACTGCTGTGAGACTGCGACCACCCAGAAAATAACCGTCTGATGAGGTTTCATCTGTGTTGCGCACAGACCACCACGCGATCACGGCCACCAGAATGGTAAAAGCCAAAAAGGAAATTATTGCCATAAGTTTGATTTGTTAAGCGTTCTAGAAAATTAGCTGAAAAGTTGATTTTTAAAAATCAGATCAATATATTAAAAATTTACCTGTCATAACTGATTACAGTACAAAATCATATCCTGAATCAACAAGTTCATTATACCGCGCCTCATCAAAACGGTAGAGATATGCTCCCTTTTTTGAGCTACTGTAATCTTTGTCACTTGTTTTAAGGAGAACATTGAAGGAATTAACCTTTTTTCTGAAATTTCTGGAGTCTAAGGATTTGCCGTAAATCGCTTCATAAAGTGACTGTAATTGCGGCATGGTAAAGCGTTCTGGCAGCAATTCAAAACCTATGGGCTGATAGCGCGCCTCTACTTTGAGCGCTTCTAGTGCGTCAAGTGCCATGGTCGTGTGATCTAGCACAAGCTGCGGGAGTTCGTTTACAGTAAACCAATGTGCATCATGATTTGCCTGGATTTGTTTATTGTGATTTTCTGTATCTATGAGCGCGTAATGTGCAATAGAAATACAACGCTGCCCCGGGTCGCGCTCTACTGCACTATAACATTTAAGTTCCTTTAAGAATATATTCTCAAGCCCCGTGAGTTCATTAAGTACTCTTCCGGCAGCGCTTTTCACATCTTCATTGCTTTTTACAAAACTGCCAATCAAAGACCATTTACCGCTTAGCGGCTCCAATTGTCTTCTAAAGACCAGCAGTTTCAATTTGCCTTCAGAAAAACCAAAAATAATACAGTCTACCGCAACGTGCATTTTTTGCTGGTGTTTGTACCACTCTTGCTGCTGTTTTGAAACCATTGTTTAAATTTTTATAGATTATCCGTAAAGAAAATTAAATACTAAATTCTGTATGTTTTGAGTCATCTTAGGCACAATCGAGATGTATATTTCGATTATTCTTTAGCTGCGGTCGGAATGATAAAATCCAACTTTAGTAGTCAAAGCTATAAACCGTATAGTTTAAAAATAAAATTAACCGATTTTTACTCGTATTAGAATCTATGTTTGCTGATCTTCAAAATTACAGGAAGAAGAATGCCTTTAAACCATTACAAAGATTCTCAGAGAGAATCTGTTTATATTTTCATATTAACCGTATCTAGTACGTTTAATAATTTGCTTAAATTTAAACGAATTTTTAATAAAACCACAAAATCACAAAATCAAAACATTGAACGAAACAGAATCCATACGCTCCTCTGCTGAAAAACAGGCAAAAATAGCCGATTTTCAGGCTGAAATAGTCATTAATTCGCCCGGACGTGTAAATCTCATCGGCGAACATACTGATTATAACAATGGCTTCGTCATGCCAACAGCAATAGATAAAAAAATTACTTTTTATCTAAGGACAAATGGTTCTGCCAGCAAGTGTAACATTACGAGCCTCAATTATGAAACTTCAGTAAGCTTTGACCTTAACAAACCTAATCTGGATGGCGCCGAGTGGACCCTTTATATTATTGGCGTGGTTGAGGAGATCAAAAAAATGAGCAAAATCCTAAAAGGTTTTGATTGCATCATGGAAAGCGATCTACCTGTGGGTGCAGGCATTAGCTCTTCCGCTGCACTGGAATGTGGACTGGCTTATGGTCTCAACCAACTTTTTGACCTAAAACTTGAAAAACTGGATATCGTCAAACTTTCGCAGAAAGCAGAGCATAATTATGTTGGCACAAAATGTGGAATTATGGATCAGTTTGCTTCGGTGATGAGCAAAGAAGGACACGTGATCAAACTGGATTGTCAGAACCTGGATTACGAGCTGCTCCCATTTAATATAGAACCTTATAAATTATTACTGCTCAACACTAATGTCTCTCACAACCTGGCCAGCAGCGAGTATAATGTACGCCGGCAAGAATGTGAGCAAGGAACCGCTGTGCTTCAGCAACGTTTTAAAAACATAGCATCCCTGCGCGATGTGAGCTTTGATCAATTGGAAAAATGTAAACACGAATTAGACCCAATAATCTATAAACGCTGCGACTATATTTTACATGAAAATGAGCGTGTGCAGCGGGCCGCAAAAGCCTTAAGGGAAGATAACCTGATTGCTTTTGGCCAATTGATGTACGCCTCGCACGAAGGTTTACAGCACAATTACGAAGTTAGCTGTAAAGAACTGGATTTTCTTACCGAATTTTCAAGATCAAACGATCAAATCCTGGGCTGCCGGATGATGGGAGGCGGTTTTGGAGGCTGCACCATAAATTTGATCCACGAAGACGCAATTGAAAATTACGTAGAAAAAGTTTCCAAAGCATATTTCGCTAAATTTAATATCGAATTGACCGCATTCACCACCGTACCCGGAAATGGCACCAGCACGGTAGTAAACAACCTATAAAATTCAAAAAATGATCGATTTTAGCGATAATTCGCACCGTAGATACAATATTCTCACCGGGGACTGGATTCTCGTTTCCCCCCACCGAGCCAAACGACCTTGGCAAGGTAAAGAGGAAGAAATCATTACCGAAGACCGCCCCAGTTATGATCCCTCCTGTTATTTATGTCCGGGCAATGAGCGTGCCGGTGGTGAACATAATCCTGAATATACCGAGCCTTTTGCCTTTACTAATGACTTTGCTGCTTTGAAAAAGGACGTTCCCTTTGAAAAATTCAAAGACGGACTTCTTATGGCTGAAACCGAATCTGGCACTTGCCGCGTAATCTGCTTTTCACCAGACCACTCCAAAACTTTACCCGTTATGGAAGAAAGCGATATAACCAAAATCATAACGCTTTGGCAAGAGGAATTTAAAAATCTGGGTAGCCGTGATGATATTAACCACGTACAGATTTTTGAGAATAAAGGGGCAACAATGGGATGTAGCAATCCGCATCCACATGGACAAATCTGGGCACAGCGCAGTATCCCGCAGGAAGTACAGAAAAAGAATAAAAAACTAAAGGAATATTGGGATGATAATGGAAGTAGTCTGCTGGGCGATTATCTCAAGCAAGAACTTGAACTTCAAGAGCGTATCCTTATTGAGACCGAATATTTTGTAGCACTTATTCCTTACTGGGCAGTCTGGCCGTATGAAGCGATGATCATCCCGCGTACACAGCATATCAATATTTTAAGCCTAAATGAAGCTGAAAAAAGAGATTACGCAAAAATCATCAAGGCGTTGACAACTATGTATGATAACTTGTTTAAGATTTCTTTTCCATATTCGGCGGGGATTCATCAATCTCCTACAGATGGACAAGAACGCGCCGAATGGCATTTTCACATGTCTTTTTATCCACCACTTTTACGCTCTGCCACGGTTAAGAAATTCATGGTAGGTTATGAAATGTTTGCTACTCCACAACGCGATATCACCGCAGAAATGGCCGCTGAAACATTAAGGGATTTGCCAAAAAAACATTATACCAAGGGGAAGTAAATGTACGGATTGAGAACTGGAGAATTGTAAAATTAGAGAAATAGAAAGAAGTAGATTTTATCCTTTAAAAAATCCTTATTTGTCTAATTCTTGCCCGAAAGTAAGCAGATTATTGTCGGGATCAAGTAATGAAAATTCTTTCTGTCCCCACGGTTTCATTTGTAAACTTCCGTTAGGATGAATTTCTACTTTTTGCGCCAACATTCTTTCGTAAAATAAATCTATATTATTTGTACGTATATAAATCTGTCCATAATTTTCCTTAGGATCAAGATCTTTAAATTCGAAAAAATGGATTTCCACATGCTCCTTTTTGATCATAAGATAACCTTCGAAATCGGTAGATCCCAATTCCTGAAAATCCAGTTTATTCAGATAATAATTTCGCGTGATTTCCTTGTTACGCATCGGTAATTTGGGGTTGACAGCAGTTAGCATTTTGTGTAGCGTTTAGATCAGAGTTATTTCCAGTACAAATACCATAAAATTTTAAAGTGGATAGGATAACACCCAAAAACAACAAAAAAGCTCTGAAATCGGCCTGTATTACATTGAAATCGGACTTAATTGAATGGTAACAAATTTGCGTTAGAGATTGAAGTGAGCCTTTCTACCCCTACCGGGAGGAAGCCTTTTTGTGAGGTACGAACAAAAAGATTGCAACAAAAAGCCCGACCCGCAGGGTAACGCCCAAATCTACTTTAATCCCACCATAAGCGAACCCTTTTCAAACATTGACAATCAAAATCATACGTGAAAATATAAAATTAAAACGACAAAAAGATCTTCGCGACTCAGACAACACACTTCGACAAGCGAAGTACATCACATTTCAGTCTAAAATCCACGACTTAAATCCTGCAACTTTCAACCTGCACCCTATAACCTTTCCTACCTCCTCACCTTCTGTTCCCATTTCCAGGCAGAATCCAAGGCTTCATCAAGCGTTTTTTCAGCTTTCCAGCCCAGTTTCTCATTGGCTTTAGTTGTGTCTGCATAAGCAGCTACCACATCCCCTTCGCGACGGCCCACTATTTTATAAGGAAGCTTCTTGCCAGAAACTTTTTCAAAAGATTTAATAACTTCTAATACAGAACTGCCCGTACCCGTACCAATATTGAAGACCTCATAATTAGACTCGTTTTTCTTATCGATGAGTCGTTGTAATGCGATCACATGCGCTTTGGCCAGATCTACCACATGAATATAATCACGCACCGCGGTACCGTCTTTAGTAGAATAATCGTCTCCATAAACGGAGAGTTGATCGCGCATCCCAATTCCAGTCTGGGTAATATAGGGAATCAGATTCTGGGGTACGCCCAGTGGCAGTTCACCAATCTCTACGCTAGCATGTGCTCCCACGGGATTAAAATAACGAAGCGCAATGGCCTGCAACTCTTTTTTCACCTTGCACGTGTCACGAATGATCTCCTCGCCTACTTGTTTGGTATTTCCATAAGGGGATTCTGCTGGCTTTACTGGAGCGTTTTCTGTAATGGGGAGTTCGTCAGCCTGACCATAAACGGTACACGATGAACTAAAAATGAAGTGACTTTCTTCCTTTTCTGAAAGCTCCTGGAGGATATAAACTAAGGTTCCAAGGTTATTTTCATAATATAAAAGTGGCTTTTCGACACTTTCTCCCACCGCTTTGGAAGCTGCAAAATGAATAACTCCCGACACGTCTTTATGTGTTTTGAAAAAATTGATCACATCCGGTTTATCTCGAAGATCCATTTCGATAAACTCGGGTTTTTTTCCGGTGATTTTGGTGATTCCATCCAGCACTTCTCTGGAAGAATTAGAAAGGTTATCAATAATGATTACTTCAAAACCTTTATTTTGTAATTCAACAACCGTATGTGAGCCTATAAATCCCAGACCTCCTGTTACTACTATCTTCAAGTTTTCTATGTTTTAGATTATTTGTTTGAAAGATTAGGTTTTCATCCCAAAACTTCCATTTTATTTGCTCTTTATATTGTGAACCATTTTTTTAGTGGTTCTGAACCTTGGGCTTCGGTACAAATTCCTTTTCGCTACGCTGCAAGAAATTCACTCAGCCACCTACTCTTTCGATACAAATTCCTTTTCGCTTCGCTGTAAGAAATTCACTCAGCCAACCTACTCTTTCGGTACAAATTCCCTTCCGTCGCGCTGCAATAAATTCACTCAGCCACCTACTCTCTTTCGGTACAGATTCCTTTTCGCTTCGCTGTAGGAAATTCACTCAGCCACTTAGTGTCTTAAATCAATTTACTCCGAAAGCTTCTCCAGCGCCTTATCAAGGTCAAATCCTTCTAACGAATCGATGATCATATCTGGCGCAAAGGCATAATCACCCAAATCTGCCCTTTTGGAAACACCCGAAAGCGTCAATATGGTTTTATAACCCATTTGTATTGAACCTAGAATATCAGTATCCATGGTATCACCAATGACAATGGTCTGATCTGTGGTAAGACCTAATTTTTTTCGTGCGGCGCGCATCATTACCGGACTGGGTTTTCCAACTGAAAAAGCGCGTTTTCCAGTCGCTTCTTCGATCATTTTTACGATCGCTTTTATTCCTAGGTTTGACCAACCGATTTTTTTTGGTGAAGGATCTAAATTTGTAGCGATCAATTTAGCTCCGCCCAAAACCATATCTACTGCTTTATTGGCCATTTCCAAAGTGAAATTGCGGCCTTCTCCTATGACCACATAATCTGGGTCCTGGGTGACCAGGGAATAACCGTTGTTGTGCAAACTCGATATCAGTCCGCCCTCGCCCAGCACATAAGCCGTACCATTGGGATGCGTGAAACTTAAAAACCATGCTGTTGCCATTGCACTCGTATACACATTTTCTTCATTAACCTTAATACCCATGGGCCGCAATTTATTGACCACATCTATGGGGCTGCGCTGACTATTATTGGTCATGAACAAAAAAGGGATTTCCTTTTTCTGGAGCTGCGCGATGAAGGTGTCTGCGCCAGGAATGAGGTCATTGCCACTGTATATAACTCCGTCCATATCAATTAGGAAACCTTTATCCATTGTTTTCAATTTTATTGGGTTCATCGTAAAAATAGCTTTTAATCGCCAAAATCATGTATTTTAAATGTAAATCATTACTTTCTGGACTCTTTTTCATAAAAATGTGTTGCGTCGTAGATAAGCTGATCCAACTTTTCATTTTCAAAAATAACCCGTTTTTCATCCCAGTCCAGATACTTTATAAAATCCTGTAGAACCAGTTTTCGATTTTTGGAAATACTTTCAACATCAAAATAAAGCCTCCCGGTGCGCCGTACAAAAAAATCTGCCAGACTATTGGTCATTTCATAGTGAATGCTGTACCAGAGTTCGGCGCGCACTAAACGTTCCTGAACATCAGGATTGAGAAAGAAATTGATTTTCTTTTTAATAATATCGGTCTGTTTGCCATATGTTGCCGTAAAATACCAGGCTAGATAATGTGCATTCATTATTTGCAGCTCCACAAATTCCAGTTCCAGCTGACTTTGATAAAGATTTACCTCTTTGATATTCCGCAAATGGTGAGAGGTAAGTGCGATATGTTCGGTGCGCGGAGGATCGAATTTTTTAGCGTTCTTTTTCTGTAATTGTTTAATGACCGTTTCATTAACACGCTCGGCCATCTTTCGGTAACCGGTCAACTTTCCACCAGCTATGGAAATAAGACCGCTTT
>JBBPYO010000525.1:0-2539 GCA_038199845.1 Flavobacteriales bacterium | reverse complement strand
TCTTAAGTAAAAAATAAGCGGTCAACATTTATAAAGACAGAATAAAAGCCATTACGTCAACGCGTAATGGTTTTTGTATTTTTAATATCGAGTGTTAAATGAAGTATAGACACGTATTTGGCATGATGTTTTTGGGCCATCTCATTGTTGAAAAATAACTCTGTGTATACCGCTATGCAATTTTTTTGTCTCGACTCTAGAATCTACAATTGCCTGATCAGTTACTTTATATTTAACTTAACAGTAGCTGAAAAATAAGTAGCGAAACAGTATATCTTTGTACAGCTAACCAATTGAATATTAAAATCCAATGAGCTTTTTAAAGAAAATATTCTCAAAAGATAAAAAGGAAACCCTAGATAAAGGACTTGAAAAAACAAATGCCAATTTTCTTTCAAAATTGGGCAAGGCCGTTGCTGGTAAATCCAAGGTTGATGAGCAGGTACTTGACGATCTAGAAGGCGTGCTGGTTTCCAGTGATGTGGGCGTGACAACCACAATAAAAATAATTAACCGTATTGAAGAACGCGTTGCCCGCGATAAATATCTGGGTACCGCAGAGCTTAATGAAATTCTAAGGGAAGAGATTGCAGCTTTGATGAGCGAAACAAATAGCGGAGACGCCGAAGATTTCAGCGTTCCCGCGAAAAAACCCTACGTGATTATGGTTGTGGGTGTAAATGGAGTGGGCAAAACCACTACAATCGGTAAATTGGCACATCAGTTTAAAAAGAAAGGCCTAAATGGGGTTTTGGGTGCTGGTGATACGTTTAGGGCAGCGGCCATTGATCAACTTCAAATTTGGGCAGATCGCGTTGGCGTGCCTCTCATCAAGCAGAAAATGGGTAGTGATCCTGCTTCCGTGGCTTTTGATACCGTGAGCGGCGCCTTAAAAAGCGGTGCTGACGTTGTGATTTTAGATACTGCTGGGCGGTTGCACAATAAGGTAAATTTGATGAACGAGCTTACGAAGATTAAACGTGTGATGCAAAAGGTGATCGATGGCGCTCCTGATGAGGTTTTATTGGTTTTGGATGGTTCTACAGGTCAGAACGCTTTTGAACAAGCCAAACAATTTACAGCCGCCACCGAAGTAACTTCTCTTGCAATAACCAAACTCGACGGCACCGCAAAGGGAGGCGTGGTAATAGGCATCAGCGACCAGTTTCAAATCCCGGTAAAATATATTGGAATAGGTGAAGGGATTGAGGATTTACAGGTTTTTAATAAATATGAGTTTGTGGATTCTTTTTTTAAATAAATGAAACCCCGCATTAGGAATCCGCGTAGCGGAGCACAGAATGTGGATGGTTGAATTTATCCCGATGCCTATCGGGATCTCCGCGCAGCGGGAAACCCCGCTTTCAAAATCCGCAAAGCAGAGTATTGAAAGCAGCCGGTTGAATTTATCCTGATTGCCTATCGGAATCTCAGTGCAGCGGAAAACTTTACATTAAAAGTTGTGTGTAGCGAAATGTATTCGGCTGGTTGAATTTATAAATATCTCTGTTGGGATTTTACGATAGCGAATTCTGCGTAACTATTTTCACTAATGCGGAACTTAAGTTTGGATGAAAAATGATTTTATTCATAGCAAGACGCTCCATTATATTAGCGTCTTTCGTACTTTAGAAGTCTCACAATTAGTATTCGCACTTCATGAAACAGATATTACTCCTTCTATCAATCCTTGCTTTGACCGCCTGCAAAGACACAAAAACCACCGAAAACACCGAGAAATCGGTAAAAAACGACACAATAACTGCGGTGGAAGAAAGGGAATATAAAGTCCTTGATTCAAAAGAAATTGATGTCGATTCGCTTTGGATGCCTTTTGATAAAGCACTTGGTGAATTTTCAGATTCAGATTACAAGCAAGTTAAGACTCTTGTTTTCGAAAAAAATATTCCTGAGATTCAGACAGCCATTCAAAATGGGCAACTCACCTACGAAAAACTTGTTCTTTTTTATTTACACCGAATCAAAAAATACGATCGGGGGAACTATTTATCCCTTAATTCGGTAATTTCCCTTAATCCCAATGTGCTTGAAGAAGCTCGGAAATTGGATAAAAACCGGTCAAAATCGATCGAGAAATACTCCATTTTTGGGATGCCGATACTTTTAAAAGACAATGTAAACGCTTCTGGAATGTCCACAACTGCTGGTGCAGTGGTTTTTGAAGATAATAACGCTAATGATTCCTTTATTGTAAAGCGCCTTAAGGAAAATGGAGCACTCATTTTAGGAAAAGCCAATTTGAGCGAGTGGGCGTATTTTTTCTGCGGCGATTGTCCCAGTGGTTATTCCGCGGTGGGCGGGCAAACCCTGAATCCCTATGGTCGTAAAATTCATGATACGGGCGGTTCGAGTTCGGGAAGTGGGGTTTCTATGGCGGCCAATTTTGCCGTTGCTGCAGTGGGCACAGAAACTTCAGGTTCGATACTTTCTCCTTCAAGCGCCAATTCAGTTGTGGGTTTAAAACCTACGATCGGACTGCTGAGCCGCAGCGGGATTGTTCCCATTTCAAGTACGCTAG